>NZ_MDZA01000427.1 GCF_001816125.1 Hymenobacter coccineus
CCCTGCCCCCCGGCCCCTACACCGTCACGGTGCTCGACCTGCTGGGCCGGGCGGTGCAGCCGGCCCTGCCCGCCAGCGGCGGCACCCGCGTGGCGCTCGACGCCGGCCGGCTCAGCAAGGGCGCGTACCTGGTGCGGGTGCAGGGCGCACATTTCAACCAGGTGCTGCCGCTGGTGCGCAACTGACGAGTGCGTGTTTCAGCGCCGGGGCCCGGTGGGACAGGTTGAATGCGGAGTTAGAAGTGAATAGTTAAAACCTGAGACCTACCAGGTTTTAACTGTTCACTTCTAACTTCCCCGGGGCCCGGCGCTACTCCACCCGCTGTAAATCCAGGTCTTGGAAGTCGTAGGAGGTGCCGGTGGGGTAGGGCACGATCGTGTCCATCTTGAGGCTGGCGGCCCGGCCCTGCGCATCCAGGGCGAACGCGGTAAAGGCATCAACGGTGTTAAAGCTGCGGTCCTTCCAGCGCACCACGTAGGTGTTGCCGCGGTAGGGCAGCAGCTGCCCCACCAGGCGCGGGGAGCGCGCGGCCTTCCACCAGAGCTGCGTGCCCTGCTGGTAGACGGTCACGTCCCCGAACCAGGCATCGCGGTAGCGGCCCAGGTAAGGCGAATAATCCGGCCGCTTGGGCGCCGCTTGTTGGGCCGCGGCCACCTGCTGCCACGCGGCGGCTTTGGCCTGGGCGTCGCCGCGGCGGGCGCCGCCGCCGGGGCGACCAATTCCTGCACCCGGTCCCGGCCACGCAGGCCTAGGTAGTAGTCTTCAATTTGGTTGGTCACCGCCGTGTAAGCGTCCCGGCTTCGTTGGTTGGTGAGCACGACGATGCCTAGGTGCAGCTCGGGCAGCAGCGTGACCTTGCTCACCATGCCTGTGGTGCCGCCCGTGTGCCACACTTCCTGGTAGCCCCGCACGTCGCGCAGAAACCAACCCAGGCCGTAGGCGGCGAAGTGGGTCGTGTAGGGCGAAGGGGCCGGGCTGAGCGGCATCAACGTTTGCGGCGTCCACAGCTCTTGCAACGTGGCCGGCTTCAGCAGCGGGGGCGGGGCCCGGGCCCCCGAGCAGCATCCGGACCCACTGGCTCAGGTCGGCCACGCTGCTGTAGAGGCCGCCGGCCGCGCCCAGCAGCGCGCTCCGGTAGCGCGGAACGACCTGCACCCGGCCATCTACTGGACTGTGGGCGTCACTCACGTTGGTGGGGTCGGGCAGGCGGGCAAAGTCGGCAGCGCTGCGGCGCATGCCCAGCGGCTGGAGCAGGCGGGCCTCCACAAAACTTGTCCAGGGCTGGCCCGTGATGCGGGCCACCACTTCGCCGGCCACCAGGTAGAGGCTGTTGTCGTAATCGAATCGACTGCGAAACGACGACGCCGGCTTGAAATAGCGCAGGCTGTGAATCACGTCCTGGACCGTGAAGTCGCTCGAGTCCGGAAAAAACATCAAGTCGCCCACGTGCTGGCCCAGCCCGCTGCGGTGCGTGAGCAGGTCGCGCACGGTGAACTCGGCCGTCGCGTAGGGGTCGTACATCTTAAACTCCGGAATGTACTTGGTCACCTTGTCGTCCCAGCGCAGCTGGCCCTCGTCCACCAGCAGGCCCAGGGCGGCCGTGGTAAAGGCTTTGGTGTTGGACGCAATGCCGAACAGGGTGTTGGCATCCACCGGCGCTTTGGTTTTCAGCGAACTGACGCCGTAGCCTTTGGCCAGCACTACCTGCCCGTCCTTGACCACGGCCACGGCGATGCCGGGCACGTCGAAGGCTTTCAAGGCGCGGGCCACCACGGCATCGACGGCCGCCACGTCGAGCGGCGCGGTAACGGGTGGGGCTGTTTGGCCCAGGGCTGGGCCGGCGGTCAGTAAGGCCAGGGCCCAGCAGAGTAAAGAAAGTTGGCGCATAAAGCGGGGAAGAATTGGGTAAATAGTTTAAGGTCAGTTCTTATGGGTAATTGGGGAGCAACTAGCCGCCGCGCCGCCCGCCAAACGGCCCAACCCATAACCCGCTGGGCGAGTCGGGCGCCTCCTGCCCGCGTGGGTCAGCAAATCGCCCGTGCCTGCGCTCCAACCTCCCTTACTTGGGCCGCAGCTCATTTTTTATTACCTGGCCGCCTTTCATCACGAAGCGCACCCGCTCCAGGGCGGTGATGTCGGCGAGGGGGTCGCCTTCCACGGCGATGAGGTCGGCGGCCATGCCCGGGGCCAGGGCCCCTATCTTGTCTTTCAGGCCCAGCAGCTCGGCCCCGTTGAGGGTCGCGGCCCGGATGATTTCCAGCGGCGGCAGGCCGGCCGCGGCGTAGGCCCGGAACATCTGCAGGCTGCTTTGGCCGCGGGTTTTGCCGGGCACCTGGTAGTACTCGTCGGAGCCGGCCGCAATCCGCACGCCCGCTTTCACGGCGCGGGCCAGGCGCTTGTTGTTGCTGGCGGCAAACTCCTGCGCGCCTTGCTGGTCTTGCTGGCGCTGTTCGGGTGTGGCGCTAGTCGGCGTGGGGAAGATGCTGGTATAAAATTCGGCCAAGTAGTCGGTGGGCACCAGAAAAATCTTCTTGGCGGCCATCATTTTCAGCACGTCGTCGGGGATGGTATAGGCGTGCTCGATGGAGTTCACGCCGGCCTCGGCGGCCATGCGCGTGGCCTCGTCGCCAATGGCGTGGGCCGCCACGGGCCGCCCCTCCCGGTGCGCTTCTTCCACGATGACCTTCAGCTCGGCCAGTGACACTACCCGCGGGTCGGTGTTGACGATGACCTTGATGCAGTCGGCCCCGTCGTAGAGGGCCTGGCGCACGGCCCGGCGGGCGTCTTCCACGCCGCTGATGGCCACGTACTCTTGTGCCACCAGGGCCTGGGCCTCGGGCGTGAGGTGCCCGAACTACCCGCCCGCCGCAGCCAGCGCGCGAGTAGAGGCCACAATGCGCGGTCCTGCCACCTCGCCTTTGTTGATGGCATCCCGCAGGGCCACGTCGCCATTGAGGCCGCTGTTGCCCAGGTCGCGCACCGTGGTGATGCCGGCCTCCAGGTCCTCGCGGCCCATGGCCGCGCCCAGCAGCGCCCGGCGCGCCGTGCTCAGCGTGGCCACGGTCACGAGCATGTTGTTGTCGTCGCCGCCCAGTTCGGGTTTATAGTTTTGCAGCAGGTGGGTGTGGGCGTCAATCAGCCCCGGCAAAACCAGCGCATTGCCCAGGTCGAGGACTTCGGCACCGGGCGGAATCGGCAGGTTGGCGCCGACCTGGAGAATGGTGGGGCCCTGCACCAGCACCACGCCGTTAGCGACGACGCGGCCGGTGCGCACGTCCAGCAAGCGCCCACACTTCACGGCCCGGATGGCGGGCGGGGCGGGCGTTTGGGCCAGGGCCGGCCCGGCGGTTAGCAGGGCCAGGGCCCAGCGGAGTAAAGAAAATCGGCGCATAAAGTGGCGAAAGTGGATAAGTGGTTTAGGATGTTACTTTTAAACCAGGTGAAAGTGCCGATAAACTGCTCTACCCCGCCTACCGCTGCCGGACCGCCCAGGCGTCCATGCGCCGCTCCAGCACGGCCAGCGGCATGGTGCCGCCCGCCAAAATTTCGTCGTGGAAGGCACGTAGGTCGAACTTGGGGCCCAGCTGCTTTTCGTAGCGGGCGCGCAGCTCCCGGATTTTTAGCTGGCCTACTTTGTAGGCCAGCGCCTGGCCAGGCAAGGACATGTAACGCTCGATTTCGGACGTGGCAAATTGCTCGCTGGTGGCTTCATTGGCCAGCATGTACCGGATGGCTTCTTCGCGGGTCATCGTGCCGGTGTGCAGGCCCACGTCCGTTACCAGGCGGATGGCACGGTGAATGTCGAGTATCAGGGCGCTCATTTGTTGGTACGGGTCGGTGTAGAGGCCCAACTCCCGGCCCAGGCTCTCGGTGTACAGCCCCCAGCCTTCGTTAAACGCCGAGTAGCTGCCGAAGCGGCGGAACTTGGGCAGGGCGGTGTTTTCCTGTTGCAACGACACCTGGTAGTGGTGGCCCGGAATGGCTTCGTGCAGAAATAGGGTTTCCATCGCCGAGTTGGTGACGGTGTTGAACTTGGTGGCGTCGAGAATGGGCACGTAGAAAATGCCCGGCCGCGAGCCGTCCGCCGTACCGCGGCTGTACTGGGGCGCGGCCGATGCCGCCCGAAACGCCTCGGTGGCCCGCACCTCAAACCCGGTGCGGGGCACCCGGCCAAACAGCTTGGGCAGGTTGGGCGCCATGCGGGCCTGAATGGCCGCGAAGCCCGCCAGCACCTCGGCCTCGGTTTTATAGGGGGTAAAGCGCGGGTCGGTGTTCAGAAACGTGAAAAACGCGGGTAAATCGCCTTGAAAACCAACCTGCGTTTTAATCTTTTCCATCTCGGCGCGCAGGCGCTTCACCTCCGCAAGGCCGGTTTGCGAAAGCTGGGCGGGCGTGAGGGCAGTAGTGGTCCAGAAGCGGATGGCCTGGGCATACATCGCCGGGCCGCCGGGCACGGCCCCGATGCCGCTGCTGGCGCGGGCCTGGGGCAGGTACTCGGTTTTCAGAAACTGAGCCAGCCGGGCGTAGGCAGGCACGAGCTGCGTACTTATGGCTTTCTGATAGGCGGCCGTGAGCCGGCTGCGGTCAGCGTCGGTGAAAGTGGCCGGAAACTTCGTGAGCGGCCCGTAGAACAAGCTTTTGGCCGGGTCCGTCACCACGAAGCTTTCGAGCTGCGGAATCATCTTCCCCACCAAGGCTTTGGGTAGTACCACGCCGGCCCGCATCCCGCGCCGAAAGTTGCCGATGGCCGAGTCGGCCCAGACAGGGAAACCGCCCACGCGCCCGAGCCAGTTGTCGTAGTCCTGCACCGTTTTGAAGGGCTGGTTGCCCGTGCCCGCGCCCAGCTGGCCCATCGAGTTGGGAAAGCTAGCGAATTGGGTAAAGGGCAGCATCCAGGTAGGCTGCTGCAAGTCGGCCAGCTTGGTGCTCAGGTCGTAGTCGAGGATGTCGTAGCTAATCTGGTCGTTGACGCTGAGGGCTTTGCGGTCATTCTTGCGCAGCTGGGCCTGGTATTTCTGGTAAAACGACTGCACCTGGCTGCGAAAGGCCTGGGTCTGGTCGTTGGGCAGCTGGTCGTTGTAGCGGTTGTCGCCCTGCGTCGTAGCTGCCAGCGGAAAGAGCTTGGCCTGCTCGTCCCAGTACGCCGCAAATAGGGCCCCCAGCGGCGCCGAGGCGGCGGGCGGCACGGCAGCGGCGGCGGTGGTTTTCGCGATGGGTTTGGTTTTTTGCGCCAGTGCAGGCGCAAACGGGTAAGTGACCAGCAGGGCCAGGACCCAGCGGAGTAGAGAGAATCGACGCATAGAGCGAAGAAGAAGGATAAGTACTTTGTTGTTAATATTTTATGGCTGGATGACAGGGCCGGCAAACTGCCCTACTCCGCCTACCGCTGCCGGGCGGCCCAGGCATCCATCCGCTTTTCCAGCACGGCCAGCGGCATGGAACCGCCGTCCAGGATTTCATCGTGAAAAGCACGCAGGTTGAATTTGGGGCCCAGCTGTTTTTCATAGCGGGCCCGCAGCTCGCTGATTTTGAGCTGCCCGGTCTTGTAGCCCAGCGCCTGGCCCGGAATGGCCATGTAGCGCTCTACTTCGGCCGTCGCACTTTGCTCGCTAATCGCCTCGTTGTCCAGCATGTACTGGATGGCTTGCTCGCGAGTCAATTGGCCGGTGTGCAGGCCGGTATCCACCACCAGGCGCAGGGCCCGGTGGATTTCCGCGCCCAGGTGGCCCATCAATTGATTTGGGTCGGTAAAGACGCCCAGCTCCTGCCCCAGGCTTTCGGTGTACAGGGCCCAGCCTTCGACGAAAGCGTTATAACTGGCCATGCGCTGGAAGCTGGACAGGTTGGGGTTTTCCTGCTGCAAGGACAGCTGAAAGTGGTGGCCCGGAATGGCTTCGTGTAGGAACAGCGTTTCCATCGCCGGGTTGGCGGCCGGGTTGAACTTGAGCGGGTCGAGAATGGGCACGTAAAAAATGCCCGGCCGCGAGCCATCGGGGGCCCCTGGAAAATACTGGGCCGAGGCCGAAGCGGCCCGGAAGGCCTCCGTTTGGCGCACTTCAAACCCGGTTTTGGGCATGTGATTAAACAGCTTTGGCAGCGCCGGTGCAATGCGTGCCTGCACGGCCCGGAAGGCGTCCAGCACCTGCTGGTCGGTTTTGAAAGGCCGGAATTGCGGGTCGGTGTTTACGAACGCGAAGTAGGCTTTCAGGTCGCCTTTGAAGCCGGTTTGCGTTTTCACGCGCTCCATCTCGGCCTTGATGCGGGCTACCTCGGCCAGGCCGATGGCGTGAATCTGCGCCGGGGTGCGGGTGGTCGTGGTGCCCACTTCGGCGGCGTAGGCGTAGCGGGCCGCACCCTGGGGCAGCGCGTTGTAGCCCGCCGTGGCGCGGGCCCGGGGTAAGTATTCGGTTTCGAGAAAGTCGGCCAGCTTTTGGTAGGGAACCAGCACGTCGCGCCGAATGGCGGTTTGGAAGGCGGCCGTCAGGCGGGCCTTATCGGCCGGCGAGAAACTGGCCGGAAACGCCGCTACCGGGCCGTAAAACAAGCTTTGGTCCGGGTCGGCCACCACCATCGCCCGCAGCTGGGGCAGAATCTTTGCCACCAAGGCTTTGGGCAGCACCACGCCCGCCCGCATTCCGCGCCGGAAGTTGGCAATGGCCGAGTCGTTCAGGGCCGGGAAGCCCTGCAGGCGGGCCAGCCACCGGTCGTAGTCGGGCACGGTCTTGAACGGCTGCGGGCCTTTGCCCGACCCGAATAAGGGCAGCACGTTGGGCAAGGACTGAAACTGGTTGAACGGCATCAGCCAGTTGTTGAACCGAAACCCCGCTAACTGCTGCGTCAGTTCATAGTCCAGGATGTCGTAGCTCAACTGGTCGGCCGGGCGGAGCTGGGCACGCTCAAACGTGCGAAGCTGCGCCCGGTACCGCTGGTAGAAAGTCCGCGCCGTGTCCCGGAAGGCCTGGGTCTGGTCGTTGGGCAGCCGGTTGTCGTACGTGTTATCGCCCAGAAACGTCGCAAACACCGGAAACAGCTGGTTTTTGCGGTCGTTGTATTGTTCTAACAGCGCGGCTAGCGGGGCCGAGGCAGCCGGCGGTGCCGGCGCATTGGCGGCGGGTTTCGCAGCAGGTTTGCCTTTTTGCGCGGTTGCGGCGTGTGGCGGGGCAGCGGTGAGCAGGGTGCCGGCCGCGAGCAGGGGCAGTAACAGTTTTTTCATGAAGGGAAATCTGAACATTTGAGCGGACAAGAACGGTCAAATAATGAACTATACGATTAAATAATATTCACTTTACTACAATACTGGGCAAAAAGAAAGCCCCGGTAGCGGGGCTTTCTTTTTGAAGAATAAACGGCACGGGGCCCGCTATTACTATTACTGCGCGTCGGCCCAGCGGGTCATTTTCTGGTCGAGGATGTCGAGGGGCATCACGCCGTCCTTCAGCAGTTCGTCGTGGAAGGCGGCGAGGCTGTACTTGTTCTGGTACTGGCCGGGGCGGTGCTCGCGCAGGTGCTCGCCGCCGCCGAGTTGCTGCCGGGCGCGGTTGCGCAGCTCCCGAATCTTGAGCTGGCCAATCTTGTAGCTCAGCGCCTGGCCGGGGATGGCCATGTAGCGCTCCACCTCGGCCGTGGCCGCTTCCTTGGTCGTGGCCTCGTTGTCGAGCGAGTACTGGATGGCCTGCTCGCGGGTCAGGTTCTGGCTGTGCATGCCCGTGTCAATCACCAACCGGATGGCGCGGTGCATCTCCTGGCTTAGGGCCCCCAGGTACTCGTAGGGGTCTTTGTAGAGGCCCAACTCGCGGCCCAGGCTCTCGCAGTACAGGGCCCAGCCCTCGCCCATGGCCCCGTACCAGGCGAAGCGCCGGAACTTGGGCAAAGCGGTGTTTTCCTGCTGCAACGACACCTGGTAGTGGTGCCCGGGAATGGCCTCGTGCAAAAACAGCGACTCCATGCCCGGCGTGCGGTACTGGGTAGCGTCGAGAATCGGCACGTAGAAAATGCCCGGCCGCGAGCCGTCGGGCGTGCCCTGGTTGTACTCGGCCGAGGCCGAGGCGGCGCGGAAGGCCTCGGTCTGGCGCACCTCAAACGGCGTTTTGGGCGTGCGGCCGAACAGCTTTTTCAGGTTCGGCTGCATCCGGCCCTGGATGGCGCGGAAGCCGTTGAGCACGTCCTCGGGCGTTTTGTAGGGGAAAAAGCGCCGGTCGGTTTTCATGTAAGCCAGCAGCGCCTTCAGGTCGCCGTGGAACACCAAGCGGGTGCGCACCGCGTTCATCTCGCTCTGGATGCGGGCCACCTCGCGCAGCCCAATGTCGTGGATTTCGGCCGGCGTGCGGCTGGTGGTGGTCCAGTTTTTCACCAGGAAATTGTACTGCGCCGGGCCGTTCGGCAGGGCCCCGTGGCCGGTGGTGGCGCGGGCCTTGGGCAGGTATTCCTTCTCCAAAAAGTCGCCCAGCTTCTTGTAGCTCGGCACCAACTCGCCCAGAATGGCCTTCTGGTAGGCGGCCGTCAGGCGGGTTTTGTCGGCATTGGCAAAGGTGCCGGGCAACAGCGTGATGGGGCCGTAGAACAAGCTTTTGGTGGCGTCCGTGGTTTGCAGGCTGCGTATCTGCGGAATCATCTTCACCACCAGCGTTTTGGGCAGCACCACGCCCGCCTTCATGCCGGCCCGGAAGTTGGCAATGGCCGAGTCGGCCCACACCGGGAAGCCGTGCACGCGGCCCAGCCAGCGGTCGTAGTCCTGCACCGTTTTGAATGGCTGGGCCCCCGTGCCGGCCCCAAACTGCCCGAGGGCCAGCGGCAGGCCCCCAAACTGGTTGAAGGGAATCATCCAGCTGTTCGGGAAGTCGGCGCCCATGGCCAGGCCCAGCTTCAGGCCGTCGAGCCGGGTTTGCAGGTCGTACTGCAAAATGTCGTAGCTCACCAAGTCGTTGCCGGCCAGCTGCTTGCGGTCAAATTTGGTCAGCCGCCCCAGGTAGCCCTGGTACAGGCCGGCCAGCGAGTCGCGGAAGGCGCGGGTCTGGTCGTTCACCAGGCGGTTGTTGTAGCGGTTGTCGCCCTGGCTGGTGGCCGCCAGCGGAAACAGCGGTGCCTGCCGCTCCCAGTAGCCTGCAAACAAGGCGGTTAGTTCACCCGGAGTCGCCGTGGCGGTGGTGGGCTTGGTTTTGTTGCAGGCACCGGCGAGCAACGCCAGGGCCCCCAGGCCGGTAAGTAGAAGTTTGCGCATGACGTAAAAGCAGCCCTAAAACACGAAAGTTTGGTTTGGCTGGGGCCCGGCCGGCGGCGGCCAGTGGGCGGCCAGCCCGCAAAGTAGGCAGGTTTTGGGGCCCCGCCGGGGCCCTAGCGCCCGCCGAGGTGTTCGGCTTTCCAGCGCATGGCCGCCTGCACCCGCGTGCGGCCGCTGGGGTGGTCGAAGAAAATGATTTCTTCCAGCGGCGTGGGCTCAATTTTGCGGTATTCCGACAGCTTCATGGCGATGGCCGCGAAGCCGTCGGGCTGGCGGGCCGCGTTCAGCCCAAACAGGTCGGCCTCCTGCTCGTTGGTGCGCACAAGGGTGTTGGTGACGGGCGTGGCCAAAAAGCTCACTATTGCAAACAGCGCCGCCAGCAGCGGCAGGCCGCCCACGTCGGCCAGCCCCGCCACGCCCCACTGGGGCCCGTAGCGGTGCACCAGCCAACCAAACGCCCAGTCGACCACCCAGAAGCCGATGCCGACGAGCAGCAGCAGAAACACCAGCAGCTTGGGGATGTGGTTTAGCACGTAGTGGCCCAGCTCGTGGCCCATCACGGCCTGCACCTCGGCGGGTGTGCAGCGGCGCAGCAGGTTGTCGTTCAGCGACACGCGGATGGTGCTGCCCAGCCCGCTCACGTTGGCGCTGATGCGCTTGCTCTGCTTGGAGGCGTCGAAGTAGTACACGTTGTCGGCGGGCACGCC
Organism: Hymenobacter coccineus; assembly: GCF_001816125.1. Taxonomy (GTDB): domain Bacteria; phylum Bacteroidota; class Bacteroidia; order Cytophagales; family Hymenobacteraceae; genus Hymenobacter; species Hymenobacter coccineus. Next base: position 9,925 of record NZ_MDZA01000427.1, read on the forward strand.
GTTGGCGCGGGCCATGCTGAGGATGCCTTCCCGCACCGGGCCAGCCGGCAGCGGCGTGTACTTATTAAAGAGCGGGCTGATGAACACCGGCCCCACAGCTACCCCCACTACCGCGAAGGCCCACACAATGGCCGTGCCCCACACCCACCACCGCGCCCCGGCGCGCCGGATGGCTCCGTACAGCGCCAGCACCAGCAAGCTGCCGAACACCACCGTCACGGCCAGGCCCTTCAAGTCTTCGCCCAGCCAGGCCCCAAACTTCAGGTTCGAGAGGCCGTATTGGTGCTCGCGCACAAAGCCCTCGTACACGGAGAGCGGGAAACTCAGCACGGCCGCCAGCAGCAGGTACAGCGCCGCGTAGGCCCACTTTTGCTGCCACCGGCGGGGCAGCCGCTCGGTGCGTGCCCGCAGCCACCGCGACAGCCCCAGCCCCAGAAACACGCCCGCTACACCCAGCGCGTACACCAGCCCCCAAAGTTGGAGCCAGTAGCCGCCCTCAAAGTAGGCGTCCGACTTGGCCTTCTGGGCCGGGGTGAGGGTGTCGAGGTAGTGCCGGGTGGCCGCCTCCACGTCGAAGGCCGGGCGGCGCAGCGCGGCCGTATCGGCCGGGATGGCTTGCGCCGTGGCGGGCCCCGCCCACCGGCCTGCGCCCAAAGTCAACGCCAACAGCAAGAGTAGTTTGTACAGCATCCGCGAAGTAAGGTTAAGATGAGGGCGGCCGGGGCCCCGGCCGGCCGCAAGCTACGGGGCGGGGCGGTTTGGACAAGGGGCCCAACAAAAAGCCCGGCGCTAGGCCGGGCTTTTTGTTGGGGGTTGGCGCTGGAGCAGTTTTTGGGTAACTATGCTTAGTTAAAAGTTAAAAGTGAAGGGTTAAAAATCAGACGGATAAATTTTTAACCCTTCACTTTTAACTTTTAATTCACTCCCCAAACGTCTATTAACCTGGGAATTGCTCTAACGGGGCCTAGTGCGCGGGCTGCCGTGGGGCCCGCGCCGCCGCCGCTGCTACCGGAGCACCAGCACGTCCACGGGGCGCTCGGCTTCTTCCAGCACTAGGCCCAGGGCCCCCAGGGCGCGTTGCAGGTCGCCGGGCTTTTCGGGCTGAAACTCGAAGTGCAGGTTGTAGCGCGTGGCCAGCCCGGTGGCGTCCAGCACCGGCCGTTTCACCACGCCGAAGCCTTCCAGGTAATCGGCCAAAGTGGCCAGCGGGGCATTGGGCGCTTCGTAGCCGCCGCCCGAGGCCGCGGTGCCCGCGTCGGCGGGGCCCACCGCTGGGGGCAGCCGGCGGGCGTTGGCCACCTTCAGCAAGTACACTGGTTTGGTGCGCGGCTCCAAGGCGGCGCGCAGCTCGAAGCGGGCGGCCAGCTCGCGCCGTAGCGTGGGCCGCAGCGTGGCCTCCTGGCCGCGGGCCACGATGAGGTCGAAGCAATACATGGGCTCGGGGGCCCCGGCGGGCGCTTTGGGGCGCAAGTCGAGGGTGCGGTAGTCCGACGGGTCGCCGTAGGCCAGGCGGTAGAGCATGGCGAGCGGCAGGTTGATGGCTATTAGGCGGCGGTTGTGGAACACCGATGAATTCTGCGGGTACGTGCGCATCATGCTGCCCAGGCCCTGCATGGCCGGTTGGATGAGGAAGTGCGGCGGCGTGGCGGCGTTGGCGGGGAAGTAGGTGGCCATCGGGTTTTCCACCAGGTCGTCCTTCACCAGCGGCAAGCGCACGGGCAGCCCCCGCAGCACGCTGTCGATAACGCCGGCCGTGACGTGCCGCGGGTCGGTGCTTGCCACCACCCGGCCCGCGGCGTCAATCAGCACGGTGTGCGGCACGATGTGGTACGAAAACAGCCGCTGGAGCGAGTCCAATTGCGCGGGGCCCACCGCCGCAAACCACAGGTTGGAGGGCCGCGCCGCCAGGTAGCGCGCCACCCGCGCCGGCGTTTCCTGGCTGATGGCCAGCACCTGCAGCCGCCCGGCAAACTGCTTTTGCAGTTGCTGCAAGTGCGGCATGGCCGCCACGCACGGCGCGCAGTACGTGCCCCAAAACTCCAGCAGCACCACGCGGCCCCGCAGCGCGGCCAGCGACGTGGTGGGCCGCGGCGCGTTTTGCACGGCGGCGAAGCGCAGCGCGGGCGCCGGGGCCCCAATAATGGTTTCGGCGGGTACTTGGGCCCCGGCGGGGCGCGTGGCTAGCGCGAGGCTGAGCAGTAAGAAAAGGAGCGTTTGCAGGGTCTTCATGGGGCGAGGTTTTTTTTGACAAACCTCGCGGTGGGGGAGGGCCCCTTGCGTTAACGCCCGTTAAGCACTGTTAAGGAGTGTTAAAGTTGAGCAACTTCGGGGGCGCACCGGCTACTTTCGGGCCCCATGACCCGGCAAATCAAACTTCTGGTGCTGCTAATGGCCGCGTGCACGCTGGCCCTGGCCGGCCTGCAAGCCTACTGGAACTACCAGGCCTACCGCACCGCCACCCGCACCTTCCGCCGCGACGCCAACGAAGCCCTGGCCGAAGCCGCCAGCCAGGAAATGCAGCTGCGCCGAGAAGCCCTGCTAAGTCGCTACCGCACCTGGCTGGCCGATACCAGCGAAATCATTTTGCGGGGCTACGTAGAGCCGGTGTACAACAGCCCGCGCTTTTTCGTAGCCGACAAGCACCCGTTCCCGAAGGAAAAGCGCGCCCCGTACGAAATCGGCTTCACCGACTTTACGGGCCACCTAGGGCCCCGGCCGGCCCGGCTCGACGCGGTGGCCCGCGCCTTTTTCATCCAGCGCTTCACGGTGGGCGCCGTGGCGGCCGATGTGCGCACGGGCCTGACGTATTTCTACACAAAAAGCCTGGGCGACAAGTTGATTGCCGCCTACGCCGCCGATACCGTGCACCGCCGCCGCCTGGCCGTCCTCTACGCCCAGGCGCTGCGGCGGCGCGAAGTAGCCGCGCCGTTTCGGCTGCGGTTCGACAGCCTGGGGGCGCCGGGGCCCCGGGCGGCGTTTGCCACCGCCCCGGTGCGCGTAGACTTTGCCAAGAAAATGGCCGGCCGGGTGCGCGCCGGGTTTGCCGACCCCAACCGCGCGTACTTGGGCCGCATCAAGTGGGTGCTGCTGGGCTCGGTGGGGCTGATTGGCATCGTGGTGTGCTGCTTTGCTTACACCACGCGGGCCCTGCTCAGCCAGGAGCGGCTGGCGGCCCTCAAGGACGACTTCGTGAACAACATGACCCACGAGCTGAAAACGCCGGTGGCCACCATCGGCGTGGCGGCCGAGGCGCTCGAGCAATTCGCGCTGGGCCCAGCGGCCACAGCTGAGTACCTGGGCATCATCCGGCAGCAGGCCGCCCGCCTGGGGGCCCTGGCCGACAAGATTTTGCAGAGCGTGGTGGCCGAGCAGGCTGGCCTGGCCCTGGCCCGCCTGCCCCTCGACTTGGGGGCCCTGCTGGCGCCCGTGCTGCGCGAGGCCCAGCCCCGGCTGGTGCAGGCCGGCAGCCGCCTGGCCTACGCCGCGCCCGCCGGCCCCGTGCCCCTCGTGGGCGACGCCGTGCACCTGACCAACGTGCTGGCTACCCTGCTCGACAACGCCCTGAAATACGGCCAGCCGGGCAGCGAAATTGCCCTCTGGTGCGGCGCCGAAAACAGCCAGGCCGTGCTGCGCATCACCAACGAGGGCCCCGGCATCCCGGCCCAGTACCAGGCGCGGGTGTTCGAGAAGTTCTTCCGCGTGCCCACCGGCAACCGCCACGACGTGCCCGGCTCGGGCCTGGGGCTGCACTACGCCCGCGCCCTGGTGCAGCGCCACGGCGGCATCCTGGCCCTGCACAGCCAAGCCGGCTGCACCACCTTCACCATCCGCTTGCCCCTCGCGCCCGTTCCTTAGAGCAGTTGTCCACCAGGCTAATGCACGCTTTAGGTATAATTAAAAATTAAAAATGATGAATTAAAAATATGATAGTCAATTTTTTAATTCATCATTTTTAATTTTTAATTATACCCAAGACAATGTCCCCAATGCCGCCCTTGCCCCACCTGCTGCTGCTCGAAGATGAGCTGCCCCTGGCCCGCATCGTGCGTGAAAGCCTGGAGCGCCAGGGCTTCCGGGTGACGCACGCGGCCGACGGGGCCCTGGGGCTGGCCGCGTTCCGCCGCGAGCCGTTCGATTTGTGCCTCGTGGACATCATGCTGCCGCAGCTCGACGGGCTGGCGTTCGTGGCGGAAATCCGGCGTACCAACCAGCAAGTGCCGGTGCTCTTCCTCACGGCCAAGTCGCAGCCCGCCGACGTGGTGCAGGGCTTTGGGGTGGGCGGCAACGATTACCTGCGCAAGCCTTTCAGCCTCGACGAGTTGGTGGTGCGCCTGCGCGAGCTGCTGCGCCGGGCCCCGGCCGCCGCGCCCGCGCTGCCCGCCGCCGTGCCGCTGGGCCGCTACGTGTTCGTGCCCCTGCGCCAGGAGCTGTGGCTCGACGGCCAACTCAGCGCCCGGCTCTCGCACCGCGAAAGCGAGCTGCTGGAGCTGCTCGCCCGCCACCACCCCCGCCCGCTCGACCGCAAAGCCGCCCTGCTGCAACTCTGGGGCGACGATTCGTTTTTCCACGCCCGCTCGATGGATGTGTTCATCTCCCACCTCCGCAAATACCTCCGCCACGACCCCACCGTGGCCATCCTCAACCTGCGCGGCGTGGGCTACCGGCTGGTCGCGTAGCCCGGACTGTAACCCGATCTGTAGCGCGATGTAGTCCGCGGCTCTCGCTTCGTCCTGCTGATTACCGTTGAGCGACCGTTCAGAGCCGCGGACTACAAAGTCCGCGCTACAGATCGGGCAAGGGGCCCCACAAAAAAAGCCCGGCGCGAGGCCGGGCTTTTTGGCAGACGAATGGCGTGGAAACTTACTTTACTGGCGTCAGCAGCTGGGCCAGCTTGGTTTGCAGCTCCTCGCCGCGCAGGTTGGTGGCCACGATTTTGCCGGCGGGGTCGAGCAGGAAGTTCTGGGGGATGCCCAGCACGCTGTATTGCTGGGCTACGGCGTTCTGCCAGAACTTGAGGTCCGACACCTGGTGCCAGACCAGGCCGTCGGCGGCAATGGCTTTCACCCAGGCGCCCTGGCCGTTCTCCCGGTCCAACGATACGCCTAAGATGGTGAAGCCCTTGTCTTTGTAGGTATTGTAAGCCGCCACCACGTTGGGGTTTTCCTGGCGGCAGGGGCCGCACCAGCTGGCCCAGAAGTCAATCAGTACATACTTGCCGCGCAATGATGAGAGTGTGAGCGGCTGGCCCTCGGGCGTGTTTTGGGTAAAGTCGGGCGCCAGGGCCCCCAGGGCTACCGCTTGCAGCTTGGCAATTTGAGCGGCGATTTTCTGGCCCTCGGGCGTGGCCCGCACCTTGGGCGAAATCTTCTCGAAAAGCGCCGAATACTCGGCTGCTTTGGGTGCGTAGCCCACGGCTTGCTTGAGGGCAAACAGGCTGAACCGGTCATCGGGGTGGGACGCCACAAAGTCGGCGGTGATTTTTTTCTGCGCCTCGTCAAGGGCGTCGAACTTGGATTCGAGCGCATCCATGGCGGGCTTGTCTTGCTTGGCGCGGGCGGCCCTGTACTCCTTGCTCAGGGTCTTGCCTTGCGCGCTCAGCGGCTTCAGCTGGGCTTTTAGCTGGTTGGCGGCGGCATTGAGTGGCGTGCCCGTAATGCTGGCTTTGGCAGCTGAATCGGGCGTTGCCACTTTGATCGTGCCTTTTTCGAGGTACACGATGGTCTGATCGCGCGATTTTAGCAACGGGGTTCCCTGGTGGCTTAGGAACAAGTGGCCGGCCTGCGGCCCGGGTACGGTGCCTTTGAACGCAAACGCGCCGTTCTTTATCACCGCCGAGTCCACAAACGGGCGGTCATTGACGGCGTAGTTCAAATAGACTTTGTCGGCGGCCTTGGGGTTAGCGACTTTGCCATTCAGCACGAAGTTTTCGGCCTGGGCGTGGCCCAGTAGGGGCAGGGCCCCGAGGGCGGCCGCGAATAAGAATTTCATTAGCAGAAAAGGATGGTGCGAGCGGCTAAGGTAGGGCCCAACAGCGCGTTAGAAAAATACCACGCCGGGGCCCTATTTCTGGGCGGCGGCCCAGGCGTCCATTTTCTTTTCCAGCACGGCCAGCGGCATCGAGCCGTCCTTCAGGATTTCGTCGTGAAAGGCGCTGAGCGAAAACTTGGGCCCCAGCTGCTGCTCGTACCGGGTGCGCAGGGCCCGGATTTTTAGGGCCCCAATCTTGTAGCCCAGCGCCTGGCCGGGGATGGCCATGTAGCGCTCGATGGCCGAGGTGGCGTCCTGGGTGCTCAGGGGCAGGTTATCGAGCATGTAGGCGATGGCCTGCTCGCGGGTCAGGTTGCGGCTGTGCAGGCCGGTGTCCACCACCAGGCGCACGGCGCGCAGCATCTCGTCGCCCAGGGCCCCGGCGTACTGGTAGGGGTCGGTGTAGAGGCCCAGCTCCTTGCCCAGGCTTTCGCAGTACAGCGCCCAGCCCTCCACGTAGGCGTTTTGGCCGCCGAAGCGCCGGAACTTGGGCAGGGCGGTGTTTTCCTGCTGCAACGAAATCTGGTAGTGGTGCCCAGGAATGGCCTCGTGCAGGAACAGCGACTCCATGCCCGAGGTGGTCGTGAACTTCGTGGCGTCGAGAATCGGCACGTAGAAAATGCCCGGCCGCGAGCCGTCCGGGGCCCCCTGGTTGTACTCGGCCGAGGCCGAGGCGGCGCGGAACGCCTCGGTCTGGCGGATCTCGAACGGCGTTTTGGGCACGTGGCCGAACATCTTGGTCAGGTTCGGCGCCATGCGCTGGTGAATGGCTTCGAAGGCGGCCAGGATCTGGGCCGGCGTCTTATAAGGCCGGAAGCGCTTGTCGGTTTTCAGGTACTCGAAGAATGCCCGCAAGTCGCCCTTAAAGCCCACGCTGGCCTGCACGCGCTCCATCTCGGCGCGAATGCGCTTCACCTCGCCCAGGCCCACCTGGTAAATCTCGGCCGGCGTCATGTCGGTCGTGGTGGAGTTGGCTACCAGGTACTTGTACATGGCCGGGCCGCCGGGCAGGGCCCCCAGGCCGCTGGTGGCGCGGGCCTTGGGCAGGTACTCGGTTTGCAAAAAGTCGCCCAGTTTCTTGTACGTCGGCACCAGTACCGTGCGGATGGCCTCCTTGTAATCAGCTGTCAGCCGGGCCTTGTCGGCGGCGGAGAAGCCGGCGGGAAACTTGTTGATGGGGCTGTAGAACAGGCTCTTGGTGGGGTCGCTCACCACTAGGGCCCGCATTTGGGGCACCATCTGCGTCACCAGAGCCCGGGGCAGCACCACGCCGGCCCGCACGCCGGTGCGGAAGTTGGCGATGGCCGTGTCGGCCCACACCGCGAAGCCCCGCACGCGGCCCAGCCAGTTGTCGTAGTCCTGCACCGTTTTGAAGGGCTGGATGCCCTCGCCCGAGCCCATCTGGCCCATCGTCAGGGGCAGGGCGTAGAACTGGTTGAAGGGCATCATCCAGGTATTGAGCTGCAAGCCGGCCAGGTTTTGCTGCATCTGGTACCGAAAAATGTCGTAGCTGAGCTGGTCATTAGGCCCCAGCTGGGCGCGGTCGAAGCGCTCCAGCCGCGTCAGGTACGTCTGGTAAAACGTGCGCAGCGAGTCGCGGTAGGCGCGGGTGCCGTCGTTGGGCAGCTGGTCGTTGAAGCGGTTGTCGCCCTGGCTGGTGGCCGAGAGCGGGTCGAGGCGCGACTGCTTTTCCCAATAGGCGTCGAATAGGGCCCCCAGGGCCTTGGGGTCGGCGGCGGTGGGGGCCCCGGCGGCGGTGTCAGCGGGGCGGTTTTGGTTGCAGGCGGTGGCCAGGGCGGCGGCGGCCAGCCCGGCGAGGAGAAGCTTTTTCATGAACGAACGGAGCGAATGCGGCCGCCAAACTACGGCCCCCGCCGGGCCCGCCGCGTGAAGAACGGTGCGGCCGCCGCCCGGCCAATTACCTTTAGCGCTCCCTTGATAAGATTAAGCTGACCAATGCGAGCGAATACCCCCACCGGCGCGGTTGCGCTGCCCCAGCTGCCCAAGTCCCCGACCGGCATCGACGGCCTCGACGAAATTACCGAGGGCGGCTTGCCGCTGGGCCGGCCCACGCTTGTCTGCGGCAGCGCGGGCTGCGGCAAAACCCTGATGGGCATCGAGTTCCTCGTGCGCGGCATCGAGAACTACGGCGAGCCCGGGGTACTGATGGCCTTCGAGGAAACCGCCGAAGAGCTGACGGCCAACGTGGCCTCGCTGGGCTTCGACCTGGGGGCCCTGCAAGCGGCCAAGCTGCTGCGCGTGGACCACGTGCACGTGGACCGCACGGAGATGGAGGAAAACGGCGAGTACGACCTGGAGGGCCTGTTCATCCGCCTGGGCTACGCCATCGACTCCATCGGGGCCAAGCGCGTGGTGCTCGATACCATCGAGACGCTGTTTGCGGGCTTCACCAACGAAGGCGTGCTGCGCTCGGAAATCCGCCGGCTGTTTCGCTGGCTCAAGGACAAGGGGGTGACCACCGTCATCACGGCCGAGCGCGGCGACGGCACGCTGACGCGCCAGGGCCTGGAAGAGTACGTATCGGACTGCGTGATTTTGCTCGACAACCGGGTGATTGACCAGATTACGACCCGGCGGCTGCGCGTGGTGAAGTACCGCGGCAGCACCCACGGCACCAACGAGTACCCCTACCTCATCACCGAGGACGGCATCTCGGTGCTGCCCGTCACCTCGCTCAAGCTCGAGCACAAGGTGTCGAACGACATCGTATCGTCGGGCGTGGCCGGCATCGACGCCATGTTCGAGCGCGGCGGCTGGTACCGCGGCAGCAGCACGCTGCTGACGGGTACGGCCGGCACGGCCAAAACCACGCTGGCGGCCTCCTTCGTGGCGGCCGCCTGCCAGCGCGGCGAGCGGTGCCTGTACTTCGCCTTCGAAGAATCGCCGGCCCAGCTCGTGCGCAACATGCAATCGGTGGGCGTCGATTTGGCCCCCTACCTGGCCCAGGACCTGCTGCGCATCGACGCCTCGCGCCCCACCCTCAATGGCCTGGAGCGCCACCTCGTGACGTTGCACCGGCTCGTGACCGAGTTCCAGCCCCACACCGTGGTCATCGACCCCATCAGCAACCTCATTTCGGTGGGTAGCATCAGCGAGGTGCGTAGCATGCTCACCCGCCTGATCGACTACCTGAAAGTGCACGGCATCACGGCCCTGTTCACGGCCCTCATCAGCGGGCGCGACGGCCGCCATGAAATGGCCGAGGAAGGCGTCTCGTCGCTGGTCGATACTTGGCTCTCAGTGCGCGACCTGGAGGGCATCGGCGAGCGCAACCGCGGCCTGAGCATCCTCAAGGCGCGTGGCCTGGCCCACTCCAACCAGGTGCGCGAATTCGTGGTGACGACTCGGGGCGTGGAACTGCTCGACGTGGTGGTGGGCCCCCTGGGCATCATCACCGGCGCCGGCCGCCTGGCCCAGCGCGCGCAGGCCCTGGCCGCTGTGGCGGCCGAGCAGCAGGCGCTGGACCGCAGCGACCGCGAGCTGGAGCGCAAGCGCCGGGTGCTGGAGGCCACCATCGGCAACCTGCGCACCGAGTTCGAATCGGTGGAAGAGGCGCTGCGCCGGGCACGGGCCGCCCAGGAAGGGGGCCCGGCCGACGGCGACGCCGCCACTAGGAACGAAGAGGGCCTGGGGCCCCAACGTTCAGCTTAAAATTCCCGTAGAGACGAGGCAATATGGAAATGAGGGAAGATTTTACGGAGGTTGCGCCCACGGGCGGTAAAAAATGGGAATTGCGCCTGTACGTGGCCGGCCAGACGGCAAAGTCGGTGGCCGCGCTGGCCAACCTGCGCCGCTACTGCGAAACGCACATGGAAGGCAGCTACTCGCTGGAAGTGATTGACCTGCTGCTGCACCCGCAGCTGGCCGAGGGCGACCAGATCCTGGCCATCCCGACGCTGGTGCGCCGGGTGCCCGCGCCCCTGCGCCGCATCATCGGCGACCTCTCGAACGAGGAGCGTGTGCTCGTGGGGCTCGACATCCGCCCGCGGGGCCCCCAATAGGCCGTGGAACCAACCGCTGCCCCGCCCGCCGAATATGCCTTCGAGCTGTACGTGACCGGCGCCACGCCGAACTCGACGCGCGCCGTGCGCAACATCAAGGAAATCTGCGAGCAGCACCTGCCCGGGCGCTACGCGCTGCGCATCGTGGACCTGTACCAGGAGCCCCAGCTGGCGCAGGAGCAGCAAATTGTGGCGGCCCCCACGCTGGTGCGGGTGCGCCCGCTGCCCCAGCGCCGGCTCATCGGCGACCTTTCCGACCGGGCCGCGGTGCTGGCCGCCCTGGGCCTTACTCCCGCGCCCCCCGCCGCATGACGCCGCCGCTCCCCCCGCCCGATGCCGCCGCCCTCGGCCCTCGACAACGAGGAGCTGCGCCACCTGCCTGCGCGAAGCCGAGGAGCTGATTGCCGCCGTGCGCACCGGCGCCGTGGATGCGCTGGCCATCCAGGGCCCCGAGGGCCCCCGCATCTTCACCCTCGAAAGCGCCGACCAGGGCTACCGCGCCCTCATCGAGCAGATGAACGAGGGGGCCCTGCTGCTGAGCCCCGAAGGCACGGTGCTGTACTGCAACGCGGCGCTGGCCGGGCTGCTGGGCCACGCGCCGGCCGCCCTGCTGGGCGAGGCCTTCGAGGCCTGCGTGCCGGCCGATTTCTGGGACTATTGGGCCGGGCTGGTGGCGCGGGGCTGGGCCGGCAAGGCCCGTGGCGAGCTGCCCCTGCGGGGCCCCGAGGGGGCCCTGCGGCCGTGCGGGGACTATTGGGCCGGGCTGGTGGCGCGGGGCTGGGCCGGCAAGGCCCGTGGCGAGCTGCCCCTGCGGGGCCCCGAGGGGGCCCTGCGGCCGTGCGCCGTGTCCATGAACGGGCTGAGCTTCGACGGGGCCCGGGCGCTGGCCGTGCTCGTGACCGACGTGTCGGCGGCGCAGGAAATTGACGGGATTCGGGCCCTGGTGGCCGAGCAAAACACGCTGATTGACCGTGCCCACGACGAGCTGCTGCGCCAGCAGGCCGCCCGCCGGGCCCTGGAGCAGGTAGCGGCCGAGGTAGGGCGCGTGCTGGAGGGCATCCCCCAAATTGCCTGGACCTCGACCCCTGAGGGCCTCAATTCCTACCTCAACCGCCGCTGGTTCGACTTTGCCGGCGACGGCCCCGCGGCCGAGCCCGGGCCCATCACGGGCCGTATCCACCCCGCCGATTTTGTGCCCGCCACGGCGCGCTGGCGCCACAGCCTGGCCACCGGCGTGCCCCTGGACGTGGAGTGCCGCATCCGCAACGCGGCCGGCCACTACCGCTGGATGCTGGGCCGCGCCCTGCCCTCGCGCGACGAGGCCGGCCGCATCCGGGAGTGGATTGGCACCTTCACCGACATCCACGAGCAGAAGCTGGCCCTGGAGCGCGTGGCCCAGGCCCAGGCCCAGCTGCGCGCCAACAACGAGCAGCTCACCCGCGTGAACGAGGACCTCGACAACTTTGTGTACACGGCCTCGCACGACCTCAAGGGGCCCATCACCAACATCGAGGGCCTGCTCCAGGCCCTGCTGGCCGAGCTGCCGCCCGCCAGCCGCGACGCCGCCCAGGTGCCGGCCATCCTCGACATGATGCAGGATTCGGTGGACCGCTTTCGGCGCACCATCGAGCACCTCACGGCCGTAATTGAGGTGCAGAAGGCGGAGCCCCAGGCCCCCGCGCCGGCCGACGTGCTGGCCGTCATCGCCGACGTGCGCCTCGACCTAGCTCCCGAGCTGCGGGCCGCCGGTGGCCGCCTGGAAGTGGACACCGACGACTGCCAGCCGCTGCCCTTCGCCGAGAAAAACCTGCGCAGCGTGGTGTACAACCTGCTCAGCAACGCCATCAAGTACCGGGCCCCGGGCCGGCCGTTGCGCGTGCGCCTGAGCTGCCACGCCGTGGGCCGCGAGGTGGTGCTGGCCGTGCAGGACAACGGCCTGGGCCTGGACCTGGCGGCCGATGACCCCCGGCTGTTTGCCATGTTCCAGCGCCTGCATGACCACGTGGAGGGCTCGGGCATTGGCCTCTACATGGTGAAGAAGCTGGTGGAAAACGCCGGCGGCCGCATCGCCGTGCAAAGCCAGCTGGGCGTGGGCTCCACCTTCACCGTGCACTTCCGGGCGTAGCCCTACCCCGCCGGGGCCCGAGGGCCCCCCAAGCCGCTCGCCAAAAAGCAACCAATTCGGGGCCCCGCCGCTAGCCCGTGGTCATCGCGTGAGCGGCGGTGGGGCCCCGGTGCGCCAGCGCCAAACCAAAGAAATAACACGCAATTCGGGGAAACACTTTGTACTGGTGTAAATAATATTTATGTTTGCAATATAAATTATTGAGATAAAAAAATTATAAATATCAGTTTATCAAGCAATTAATAAGGTTTTAAATATAAACTAATAAAAAATAATACAAATTTATAGCAAAAATGTACTCCTGTTTTATTCAGTTGAGCTAGCTGCTTCTTTCGTTCGATCGTCTTTTTCTATTCTATGCACACCACTACCCCTTCCTTGCCGGCGTTAGGCGCCGGTGCTCTAAAATTGCGGTTAGCGCTGGCCCTGGCGCTGGCCCTGCCGGGGTTTCGGGCTCGGGCCCAGGCCATTACTTTTCCCCGCTTCGCGTCCTTTACCGGCACCGATGCTTCCGGTTTTAAGCTCGGGGGCACCGCCCGGCTCACGGCGGGCGGTACCGCACCCGCCGACCCGGCCAACGACGGGGTGCTGCGCCTCACAGAAGCCATAGGTTCGCAGGCGGGCTACGCCATCGACAACTCGGTTTTTGCCACCCCCAACGGCTTCAGTATTTCTTTCGAGTTCTTCGCCTACGGGAGCACCACCATCGAACCGGCCGATGGTTTTAGTATGTTTCTGGTGGATGGGGCTGGCACCGACCCGTCGGCCAGCCCCACCCAGTTTAGCGTGGGAGGAGCGGGCGGCTCGTTGGGTTACGCGCCGCTCTCAACCAGCCCAGGGGTCAGCAAGGGCTATCTGGGTATTGGCATCGACGAGTTCGGTAACTTTTCCAACCCCACGGAAGGCCGCCTTGGCGGGCCCGGATTTACGAAAAACGCCGTGGCCCTGCGGGGGCCCTACGACCCGGCCAATACCGCCAATGGCTACAAATACCTGAGCGGGACCACCAGCCTGGGCTTCAACTTGGCCGTAGGCGGCTCTGCCCGCATCACCAGCCCCGCCGACGCCGGCTACCGCAAGGCCTACGTCAACGTGATTCCGGTGGGCAGCGGCAGCAACATCACGTACCGGATTACGGTGCGGATTCAAAACGGCCAAAACCTGGTCACCGCCGTAAACAACTTCACGGTGGTCAACCCGCCGGCCACGCTGCGAGTAGGCTTCGCGGCCTCGACGGGCGGCAGCAACAGCGTGCACGAAATTCGGAACTTGCAGATTGTGCAGGCTCCCATTGCCAACGACGACCAGGCCACCACCAAGTACAACGCGCCCGTTACCATCAGCGTGCTGGCCAACGACCAGGTTGCCAGTGGGGCCCCGGCCATCGACCCGGCTACCGTGGACCTGGACCCCACGACCGTTGCCATTGACAATACCTACACGGTGGCGGGCAAGGGCACCTTCACCGTTTCCAACACCGGGGTGGTGATGTTCACGCCCAGCGGTAGCTTTTCGGGCACGGTGGCCATTCCCTACACCGTCAACAACGTGAACGACAACATTTCTAACCCGGCCACCATTTTGGTGACGGTGACGGGGGCCGACGTGGCCTCGGCGGTGAACGGGCCGGCTACCGCCACCCCAGGCTCCACGATTTCTTACGCGGTAACGACCACCGACAACGGCCAGGAAGATGCCACCAACGTTATTCCCACCCTCCAGCTGGCCAGCGGGTTGGTACTCGTCAGCGCCAGCCTGCCGGCGGGGGCCACTTACGACGCCACCTCCCGGCTCGTCACGTTTGTCCAAACAACGCTTACGGCGGGCAATTCGGTGACGAACGCCGTGCAGGTAACCGTGCCGGCCGCGGCCCCGGCCGGCACGGCATACGCCAGCACCGCCGCCTACGCCTACCCCAGCAACGAGGCCGTGCCCGACGGGGTGGCGGGCAACAACACGGCCAGCATCACCACCACGGTTGGGGGCCAGGCCAACGTGGCCGCCGTCTGCGCGACGCCCGGCAAGGATGGCCCCGCCACGCTGGACGCCTCCTCGGCCCAGCCCAACACTTACTACGCCGGCGCTACGGCCACGGCCGGCAGCAAAACCCTGGCCGTGAATACCGCCGTGGGGCCCACCGGCAACACGGCCACCCCCATCGCCGCCGGCGACCTGCTGCTCATTATGCAGGTGCAGGGCGCGGCCATCGACCAAACCAATACGGCCACCTACGGCACGACGAGCAGCGTGGCCGCCGGCCTGTACGAATACGCCGTGGCCGCCAGCGCCGTGGACGCAAGCGGCAACCTGGCCCTGGTGGGGCCCCTGAGCAGAACGTACACGAACGCCGACCCGGACGCCACCACGCCCAGCAGCGCTTCGAAGTGGTGCGGGTGCCGCAGTACTCCGCCCTCACCCTCACGGGCGCGCTGCGTGGCCTGCCCTGGAATAACACGACCGGCGGGGTGCTGGTGCTGGACGTGGCCGGGCAAACAACGTTCAGTAGCGGCGGTACGCTGGACATGAACGCCGCCGGTTTCCGCGGCGGAGCTGGCATTGCCACCACCAGCACCGCAACTGCCAGCAGCACGACTTACGTGGCGATGAACGCTACTGATGGGCCGTATGCCTTGAAAGGGGAGGGCATTGCCGGCCAGCCCGGCACCATCTACGACGGCACCACAACCGTGAGCAATGGCAACGGCTACGGTAGCACTGGCGGCAGCGCGGCGCGTGGGGGCCCCGCTACTGGTGGCGGCGGCGGCAACATCGGGGCGGGCGACTGGCCTCAACGCCGGCGGCGGCGGCGGGCCACGGCGGCGCTGGCAGCACCGCCGCTGCCAACACCGGCGGCAACGGCGGCATTGGCGGTCGGGTAGCCAGTGTTCTTGCA
>NZ_MDZA01000428.1 GCF_001816125.1 Hymenobacter coccineus
GCCCGCCACCTCATCCCGCGCCCCGAAACCGGAAGAGCTGGCGCGCCTGGTGGCGCCGCGCAGCCGGGGGCCCGCACGGTGCTCGACGTGGGCACCGGCTCGGGCTGCCTGGCCCTGGCGCTGGCCCGCGCCCTGCCCCGGGCGCAGGTGCTGGCCGTCGACATTTCGGCCGAAGCCCTGGCCGTGGCCCGCCGCAACGGGGCCCGCTACGCCCCGCAGGTACAGTTTCAACAAGTTGATATTCTGCAAGAAACGCCCGATGGCCTGGCCCCCGGGGCCCTGGATGCGCTGGTGAGCAACCCGCCCTACGTGCGCGAGAGCGAGCGGGCCCAGATGCGGCCCAACGTGCTGGCCTGGGAGCCCGCCGGGGCCCTGTTCGTGCCCGACGCCGACCCGCTGCTCTTCTACCGCCGCCTGGGGGCCCTGGGCCGCGCGCTGCTGCGCCCCGGCGGCGGCATCTACCTGGAAATCAACGAAGCACTATCGGCCGAAACCGAAGCGTTGCTCCGCAGCCAGGGCTACGCCGAGGTGCGCGGCGTGGTCGACATGTTCGGCAAGGCGCGCATGGTGCGGGCTACGGCGCCGTAGCCGCGGCGGGGGCCCAGCGGCGCCGCCCGGCGCGGAAGCGCGCGGCTCGAAACAATCCGGTTGGCGCTGCGCTTGCGTATCTGAAAGGTAAGGACTTACCCCTAAACCCACACATCATGGTAAAAGTAGGATTGTTGGTGCGGCTCGAAGCCAAGCCCGGAAAAGAGCAGGCCGTGGCCGATTTCCTGCGCGGCGGGCTGGCCCTCGTGATGGAAGAGCCTGATACCGTGACCTGGTACGGCATCCAGATGGGGCCTTCCACGTTCGGCATTTTCGACACATTTGCCGAAGACGCCGGCCGCAAAGCCCACCTCGGGGGCAAGGTGGCCGCCGCCCTCATGGCCAACGCCGAAGAGCTTTTTTCGGCCCCGCCGGCCATTGAAATGATTGACATCCTGGCCTCCAAGTAGAAGGCCAGGAACAGCATGAACGGGAGATTCGGCCAGGCCGGGTCTCCCGTTTTTTATGGCCTGCTACCGCAGCAAAAATTCCTTCAGGGCCCCAAAATCCACAGCCATCGGAATTGCTTGCTTGGGGCGGCCTTGCAGGTGGCGCACGGCCTCAGGCAGCTCGATGGGCTGGCCGATGATGGGCTCCAGCACGCCGGGGAACTTCACGGGGTGAGCGGTAGCCAGCAGGATGCCGGCCGCGTCGGGATGCTGGGCCTGGTGACGGAGCAGGGCGGCATAGGCCACGGCTGCGTGAGGGTCAAGTAAATAGCCGTTCTCAAACCACACCTGCAAGATGGTGGCCACCGTGTCGGGGTCGCTCACAGTTTCGGCACTGAGGGTGGCTTGGTGACTCGCTCAGCGCCCTGCGCGAGTTGCGCGATTTGGTGCTGGCGCTGCAAGGCGACTCGTACCTCACGGCCTCGACCGACGAGATAAAGTGGGGCCCCGACACGGTGCGGGCGCGCATTTTCGTGGGCGAGCCGTTCCGGTGGGCCTACCTGCGCAACGGCAACCTCGGCGACGGCCTGCTGACGCGCGCTGGCTACCGCGAGCGGTTTTTCCGCCAGGCCCCGTTCCGGCCCGGCGAGTGGGCCCAGTTGCAGGAGCGGGTGCTGACGGAGGCCGAAAACCAGGGTTACCCCTTCGCCACGGTGGGCCTCGACTCGGTGCAGTTGGAGGGCAATAGCATTGCCGGGCGGGTGGTGCTGAAGCGCGGCCGGGCCATCGTGTTTGATTCCATCCAGATTGTGGGGGCCACCAAAACGCGCAAGCGCTTTCTGACCAAGTATTTGCAAATCTTCCCGGGCCAGCCCTACAGCCAGCAGCGGGTGCAGGCCGCCGCCCAGCTCCTGCGCCAGCTGCCCTACCTGAAGGTGCGGGCTGAGCCGGAGGTGCGCTTCGCCCGGGGCCGGGCGCGGGTGTATTTGCTGCTCGACGATAGGCCCTCGAACCAGTTCGACGCCATTGTGGGCGTGCTGCCTGGGGCCGGCACGGGCCAGGGCGTGCAAATCACGGGCGACGTCACCATCAACCTGCGCAACCTGAAGGGCGGCGGCAAGCAAGTGGGCTTGCAGTTCCGCAAGGTCGATGCCTTGTCGCAGCTGCTTGATGTTCAATACGTTCATCCCAACTTCTTCGGCACGCCGCTGGAGGTGGCCGGCAGCTTCAACCTGTACAAGCAAACCGACGCCTTCCTGACGGTGCGGCCACGGCTGCAAATCACGTACCCATCGGCGCGGGCCGGGCGGGTCACATTCTTCGTGGAGCAGCGCAACTCGCGGCTGTTCACCGACAGCGCCACGTCGCGGCGCCTCACGGTGCTGCCCGAGAATATCGACTCGCAGTACACTTCCTACGGCCTGAGCTACGCCTGGAACACGCTCGACGACCTGTTTTTCCCGCACCGCGGCTACTTGCTGAACGGCCAGGCCGCCGTGGGCACCAAAATCATCACCCGCAACCCCGATTTGCGCTCGGACCTGTACGACAGCCTGGCGCTGCGCTCGACGCAAACCACGCTGGCGCTGCGGGCCGAGCGCTACGCTCCCGTGGGCCGGGCGGGGGTGCTGCTGCTGCGCGTGCGCGGCGAGCACCTGGCCAATCAGCGCCTATTCCTCAACGAGATGTACCGGCTGGGGGGCCTCAACTCGCTGCGGGGCTTCAATGAGAATCAGTTCTACGCCAGCAGCTACGCCGTGGCCACGGCCGAGTACCGGCAGTTCATCGGGGCCGAGTCTTACGTATTTCTTTTTGCCGACCAAGCCTATTTCCGGCGCGGGGCAGTGGCTAGCCAAGCCGCAGTTACCGACCAGCCCACGGGCCTGGGCGCGGGCCTGAGCTTCCGCACCCCGGCGGGCCTATTCCAGTTTGTATATTCGGTGGGGCAGTCGAGTAGCGCCAATCAGCACTTCGCGTTGGGCAGTTCCAAAATCCACTTTGGCATTACGAACCGGTTTTAGGGTGGCAACCTGTCATTTCGCAATTCTGGAGCAAATTACTAGCCACATTGGCATAATAGTACTATTATTAAAAGTAATAGCCAGTCAGATTGGCTGAAATGGATGTTTACAGGGGCCCCACGGGCTTGGTACGGGCTTTGATAATACTGGTGCATGGCCGCTCCTATAACCGGCCCCTCCGCCATGAAAATTATCAGCTCGAAAATAATCCGTGATTTTGCTCCTCAGATGGACCTGCTCAACACCATTGGTGGGGGCGTGGCCCAGGCCCAGGTGCGCCTCGACAAGCGCGAGCAGGGTGTGATTCTGCGGGTGGTATTGCCCTCGGCCTCGCCCGATACGTTCCACGTGGCCCTGCATAACCAGCGCCTGACCGTGTACGGCGCCTACCGCCACCAGCCCGACGACGAGCTTTCGGCCCCGCTGTTCATGCGCGTGCTCGACCTGCCCGCCAACCTTGACGTGGCCCGCATCGACGCCGTGCAGCACGGCGCGGAACTACACGTGCGCATCCCCTACAAAAACACCAACGACGAGCCCCGCGAGCTGGACATCCGGCACGAGGAATAAGCTCTTTTTTATACCGCCGGGACCGACCGGCACCGCCGTCCACTGATAAAGCCGGGACCGACCGGCCACTTTTTTATCTCTGACTGCTTTCCCACCGCCCACAGCGGTGGTTTTTTTTGCCCTGTGCCTAGGGCCCCTGGGGCCCCCGGCCCGCCAACCGCTCCCAGCAGCTACCAGACAACAGCTACTGCATCAGCATTTAACGAGCCAGCACGACCCGCAGTTGAAACTCCTGCACTGCGTTGCCTTCCGCCATCAGGTTGTGGCCGATGATGAGCTGATACATCCCGTTTTTTGGTGCCGGCACCGCCACGGTGTTACCAAAAGGGCCGTTGGCCTGGCCGTCGGGGTCGATTACTTGATTGAACCGGATGTTGCCCCCCTTAACGATCAGCGTAGCCGTGAGCTTGCGCTTGTTTTGCACGGGCACGCGCACAGTTATTTTCTGCCCGAAGCCCTTCACTTTTCCCAGCAGCAGCGCCACGCTGTCGCCGGCCGCCACGGTGAGTGTGGCGCTGCTATCCGCCCGCGCATCGACGGGCGGAGCCGCGGCGGCTGGGGCCCCCGGGGCAGCCGGGGCGGGGGCCCCGGGGGCAGTGCTGCTGGCCGGGGCCGGCGGGGGCGGCGGCGTGCTTTTTTGCGTGGTGGCGGTGTCGCACGCCGCGCAGAGCAGGGCTAGGCCGAGGGTAAGCGCCGGGGAGAGCAAGGGGCGTATGGTGATGGCTTTTTCCATTTATAAACCTGTTTAATAATCAGCAGCTGCCAGCCGAGAGGGCCCCGCGTCGGCTCACCACGCAAGAGCCCAGGGCCCTAAAACAGCGGAATCAGCAGCGCGAAGCTCAGCAGCAGCGCCACGTAGAACCAGCCTTGCACCTGCCCGCGGTAGGGGCGCGGTACGCGGTTGCTGACTACTAATAGGGCCCCAATGGCCAGGGCCAGGTGCAGCACCACGAAGGCCATGGCCTTCACCCAATTGCTGACGATGGTGTTATCTTCTTGGTATTGATTGCTTTCGCCCAGGCCCGACAGAACCCAGCGCAAGCCAAAATAGGCCCCGGCTTCAAACGCCACGAACCCGAGCAGGCCGGCCAGCCACGCAGGAAAAGCTGTTGGTGTGCGCGCGTCGGGCATGGCGGTGGAGAGTAGAAAGGCAACCGGGTTGAAAATTACGGGCGGGGCCGGCCCAGCACCTCGGCCGTGCGGGCCCGCACGTACAGGTCTTCCACTTTGGTGCGGGCCCAAGGCGTGCGCCGCAAGAAAACCAGGCTCGACTTGATGCTGGGGTTGACGGCGAAGCAGTTGATGCGCAGGCGCTCATCGAGGCCCGGCCAGCCGTAGGCGGCCAGTAAATAGTCGAGGATGACGGCCAGCGTGACGCCGTGCAGCTCGCGGATGAGGTGGCCCGATTCGTCGCGGGCGTCGGCAGGAAGGGGCACGGCGGCAGAAAAAAAGAGGGGAAATGACGACAAAGTTGGCACAAATCGGGTGGCTTGGGCACGTAACCCGCCCGGGCTGGCGTTATTTTTGGCCAAGCCCTGCCATGCCCCGCCTCCGCCCCGTTCCCGTTGCACCCGCCGCGCCCCTGCCCCGCCGGCGGCGGCCGGCGGCGCGCTGGCTGGCGGCGGCGCTGCTGCTGGGCCTGCTGGGGGCCGGCGTGTACTACGCCCGCCACACGGTGCAGCTCAACCGCTACGCCCGCCGGGCCTGGGCCACGTTCACGCGCAAGGGCCTCACGGGGCGCGAAAAAACGCCGCTGCTGGCCGGGTTCTCTGTGCACGGCATCGACGTATCGGCCTACCAGGGGCGCATCGACTGGCCCGAGGTGGCGCGCCACGCGGTGCGCTTTGCCTTCATCAAGGCCAGCGAGGGCGTGCGCCTGCAAGACCCGCGCTTCGCCCGCAACTGGCACGAGGCGCAGGCAGCGGGCATTTGCCGGGGGGCTTACCACTACTTTTCGCCCAACCGCAGCGGGGCCGAGCAGGCGCGCCTGTTCATCCGTACCGTGCCGCTGCGCCCCGGCGACCTACCCCCGGTGCTCGACGTGGAGGCCGTCCAGTTCCACGACGTGGCCGAAATGCGCCGCGAGGTGGCCATCTGGCTGCGCCTGGTGGAGGCACACTACGGCGTGCGGCCCATCCTCTACTCCAACCACGGCTTCTACCGCCACCATCTGGCCGGGCACTTCGACGACTACCCGCTGTGGCTGGCCCACTACGAGGTGGAGCGCCCCACCCTGCCCGCCGGCAAGTGGATCATCTGGCAGCATTCCGACGAAGCCTACGTGCCCGGCATCCGCGGCACCGTCGATTTCAATGTGTTCCAGGGCAGCTACGCGGCGCTGCTGGCCCTGCGCGTGCCGGCGCCCACCGCGGCCGCTCCCGCCCGGCGCTAACCCGGGGCCCCGGCCGCAGAAAAGCCGCCCGGCAGCGCCGCTTTTATCAAGCAACACCACCGGGCGGCTGTTCTGGGGCCCCAACGGGCCAGGCACTTACATTTTAGACGCTGCCTTGTCGTCCTTCTTCATCATCTTGGCGTCCTTCTTCATCATTTTGTCTTCGCCGGCCTTGTGCTTCATCTTCTTGTCTTCCTTGGCCATAATTTTGGCGTCTTTCTTGGCCATCTTGTCATCGGTTTGGGCCGAGGCGCTGAAGCAAGAAGCCGTGAGGGCGAGGGCCGCTACGAGTTGGAGGGTGGTCTTCATAGGATGCGAAAAAAGGAATGTGTGAGTTGTAAGGGGTAATTTTCCGAAAGGTGGGCCACGGGCCTGAGCACAACATGAAGAACTATTTCAATCGCCAAATCATGCACGGGGCCCCCTGGGCGCGCCGCGCCGCGCTGGCTGGGGCCCTGGTGGCGGGGCTGCTGGCCACGGGCTGCGGCAGCAGCCGGCCGGGCTTCACACAAACGGGCCAGGGCTCCTACTACGCCAACAAGTTCCGGGGGCGGCCCACGGCCAGCGGGGCCCCCTACCGGCCCAGCCAAATGACGGCCGCCCACAACACGCTGCCCTTCGGCACCCGCATCCGGGTGACGAACGTGCGCAACGGCCGCTCGGTGAAGGTGACCGTGAACGACCGGGGGCCCCACGTGGCCGGCCGCATCGTGGACGTGTCGGGCAAAGCCGCCCGCCGCCTCGACCTGGTGCGGGCTGGTGTGGTACCCGTGCGCCTCGAAGTCATCCGGGCGGCCCCGCGGGGGGGCAGCCGCTAGCTACTTTTGCGGCCATGAACCACAACATTCGCAAGAAAGTAACTTGGACGTGCCCGCCCGGCCTGGGCCGTTTTGCCGCCCTTGACCACTGGGTGCGCGCCGCCGAAGACGAGGGCTGGTCGGAGGCCGAAGTCCAGCAAGTGCTCGACGAGGTGGTGGAAGCCGACGACGACAAAGCCGGCCACGAAGTGCTGGCCTACTACTCAGCCCACGCTTAGGGCCTGTCCGAATCAGCAATAACATAAAACGGTCATGCTGAGCTTGTCGAAACATCTCTCTCGCAGCAGTAATTAGTTACTTGCGCTGGAGAGATGCTTCGACAAGCTCAGCATGACCGTTTTTTTAGATAACTGAGTTATTGGGGGCCCAAGCGCCCGCGGGCGGCGCTTACTTCTTATCTTTCTCGCGCTTGGCCTTGGCTTTTTCGAGGGCTTCGTCGCGCTTGGCTTTTTCTTTCGTCTTGCGCTCCAGGTCCTTGGCCATCTTTTCGCGCTTGCCGGGGTACTTGAGGTCGTACTGCTGAATCTTCAGGATGCTGTCCTGCTCAACCATCACCCGGCGGGTCGTGACGCGGCCCGTGAGCGAGGCTATGTCGCCCTCGGCCATCTGCACCGTGGTGCCAGTGGGCGACGTGACGAGGCCCGTCGGGCTGACGGTGTAGCCGCTCAGCAGCTTTTTATCGGCCGTGAGCGGGTTGGCGAGGCCCTGTTCGGTGAGCACCACGCGGCCGTTCACCATGGCCAGGCCATCCTTCGTGCCGGCACCTGGCGTGGCGGCCAGGCGCGCCCGGGCGGGCACAGCGGCGCGGCGCGGCGGCAGCTTGGTTTGGGCCTGGGCTTCGGCGGCGCCCAACAACAAAGCCCCAAAAATTACAAATCGGAACGAAATACGCATAACGGGTTATTTTGTAGAGAAATTGAATTTAAACAGGAGAGCTTTAGACCTAAAACTTCGGGCGGAGCAAATATATTGCACTACCCGGTGCCCTACTAAACTCCTATGCAAAACCGATACCAACGGCGAAAACCGGCCCACAAAAACGCGGAACGGCTTCCTTACGTTCAATCAATCCCGGCCTCGTCAGCGCCGGATTAACTAACCTTCCATTATCATGGCCGCAAAAACCACCGACGACGATTTGTACCACACTTTCCACGGGGAAGTAAACATGACTGCTTCCGAATTGGAAAAGTGGCTGAAAACCGACGAGTCGAAAAGCGTGGGCCAGGCCAGCGGCGACGGGGAAAGCATTGGCCACCAATCTGGCAAGCACATTGTTGCTATTTTGCATAAAAAGAAGGCAGACCTCACCCCCGATGACGAGGCCCATATGCACAAAGTACATTCTTACATTGCCCGCCATTTGGCCCAGCGGCCCAGCGGCGACGTGGCCCACACGCCCTGGCGCTACTCGCTGATGAACTGGGGGCACGACCCGCTCAAAAAATGAGTGGGTGACCAAGTGAATGAGTGATTTTACCTCTTGCTCGTCCATCTCAATCACTCATCCGCTCATTCACAAACTCACTAATTGGCAATGGAATACAAGGATTATTACAAGACGCTGGGCGTGGAAAAGACCGCCACGGCCGAGCAAATCAAGAAGGCGTACCGCAAACTGGCCCGCCAGCACCACCCCGATGTAAACCCCAACGACCCGGAGTCGGAGCGCAAGTTCAAGGAGGTGAACGAGGCCAACGAGGTGCTGAGCGACGCCGACAAGCGCAAGAAGTACGACCAGCTGGGCGCCGATTGGCAGCGCTACGAGCAGCAGGGTGCCGGCCGGGGCCCCGCGGGCGGGCACGGGGCCCCCGGCGGCGGCGGCGGTTTCGACTGGGGCCAGTACACGCAGGGCGGCGGGGGCGGCAACCCGTTTGGCGACGAGGGCGGTGATTTTTCGGATTTCTTCGGCTCCATTTTCGGCGGGGCGGGCGGTGGCGGGGGCCGTAGCGCCCGCCCCGGCGCGGGCCAGGACTACCAGGCCGAGCTGGAGCTGAGCCTGGAGGAAGCCTACCAGGGGGGGCCGCGCACCATCACGGTGAATGGCAAGAACCTGCGCCTGACCGTGAAGCCGGGCGTGGCCGACGGCCAGACCATCCGGCTGCGCGGCCAGGGGGGCCCCGGCCGTAATGGGGGCCCCGACGGGGCCCTGCTCCTCACCTTTCGCCTCGCGCCCGACGCGCACTACGCCCGCACCGGCAACGACCTGACCCAGGACGTGCCCGTGGAGTTGTACACCGCCTTACTCGGCGGCGAGCAAACCGTGGCCACGCTGGGCAGCCCGGTCAAAATCAAAATCAAGCCCGAAACGCCGAATGGCACCCGCCTGCGCCTGCGCGGCAAGGGCTTCCCGGTTTACGACCAACCCGGCCAGTTCGGCGACCTCTACCTGCGCCTCACCATTGCCCTACCCCAGCACCTCACCGACGAGGAAAAGGCGCTGATCGGGCAGCTGGCTGCGCTGCGCAGCACCGAAGCGTAGCCACTGCTTTTCCCGATTCACGTCTTTTCCCGCCCGCTTATGTTCGTTCTCACTTTTCAGGAATGCGCCGTTCGCTACGGCTTGAACGCCGAGGATTTGCACGGCTTCGTGGCCGTGGGGCTGCTGCGCCCGGCCCCCACTCCCAACGCCGTGGAAATCGACGACGAGCCCGACGAGTTCCTGCCGCGCCTGGCCCGCCTGCACCACGGCCTGGGCATGCCCCCCGAAGCCCTCGACTTGGTGCTGGCCATGCGCCAGCGCTTGCTGGGCCTGCAAGCCGCCCTGGCCCGCGAAACCTCCCGCGCCCAGCAGCTCGAGCAGTTCCTGCATGGCCGGGGCCCCCTTATTGATTTCAATTAACAATTATCAGTGAGCAGTTATCAATGGACAGATGCACAAAGGCTTTTCCATTGGTAACTGCTCACCGATAATTGTTAACTGAACTCAGGCGATGGCCAGGGCCAGGGCGGCGCCTACTACGGTGGCACCCAGCTTGGCCCAGTCGAGGCGGTGCTCGGGGCTGGTTTCGAACAGGATGGTGGTGGACACGTGCAGGAAATTGCCGGCCACCAAGCCCAGCAGCGCGGCGTAGGCCCCGGGGCCTAGCCGCTCGTTCAGCACCAAGTAATTGCTGCTCAGGATGCCCATCGGGCCGGCCAGGGCAAAGATGAGCAGCGCGGGCCACGTGCGCCGGGCCGGGCCGGGGCGCTGGTGCAGCAGCGTGGCCAGCGCAAACGCGGCCGGGATGTGGTGCAGCGCTACCCCGGCCACCACGGCGTAGTACGGGGCCCCACCGCCCCGCCGGCAGCCGGCACCAGAATGCTGCCCTCCAGCAGCGAGTGCACCGCCAGGGCCCCCAGCAGCAGCAGCGGCACCCGGCCGGCCCGCGCCGCGTGGGCATCGGCCGCGTGCACGTGGCCGTGCTCGATGCCGTGCGAGAATACCTCCAGCAGCACCTGCCCGAAGAAGCCCCCCAGCACCCAGTAGCCCACCCGGGGGCCCTGGCCCGGTACCAGTTGCCAGGCTTCGGGCAGCAAGTGCGTGACGGTGAGCGTGAACAGGTAGGCCCCGCTGAAGGCCAGCAGCGGCTTCAGGGCTGCTTGGCCCAAGGCCGCGGGCAGCCGGCCGGCGGCCCAGCCCGCCCCCAGCACGGTGCTCAGCAATACAAAAATGGCAATCCACATCCGCGAAAACGCAAAAAGCAGCCGCTCGGCGGCCGCACAAAAGCGGCCGCCTGCCCCGCGCCGGTCGGCGGAGCAGGCGGCCGCTGCAAAAATTACCGGGCCGGCGGGCGGCTACTTTTTCTCCGCCGCTGGCTGGTGGCGCGCGTCCCCGTCGGTGGGGGCGGCGTCGTTCTTTTGTTCCTCGCCCTTCAGGTTAGCCGCGTCGGCCGACATGGCCTCTGCGGCGTTGGGCATGGCGCGCTCGTCCAGTTTTGCCGACGAGTTGATGGGCCGCGGGATGGCGCCGCCCTTGGCGGCGTTGGGCATATCGGCCGAATCGCTGGCGTGCATCTCGCTGATGCGGGTGCCGGGGGCCACCATGTCCAGGGATACTTTTTCGTCGGGGCGCCAATCGGAGGGCTCGCTGCTGCAAGCGTTCAGGGCGAGGGCGGCGGCGGCCAGGGCCAGCAAGCGGGGGGAGAGGAATTTCATGGGTGAAAAACAAACAATAGCGGTCAGATGGAATGCGTTACGTAGCGGCGGGCGCCGGGGTGGGCCGGGCCGCACTTTTTTTGGTGGGGGCCCTAAGCCAGCAAGTTCTTACGGCGCAGCAGGGCCTCGAACAGCTTGCGGTCGTTGTCAGAATTGAAGATGCGCTGGGGCAAATGTAAAAATACCGGCACATCGAACGTGCGGGCAATCCACAGGCGCCAGCCGGCGGTGTCGGCGGGCGGGTCGCCGGGCTTGAGGTACAGCAGGTAGGCATCGTCGGCGCGGCGCACCTTGCCAATCATGTCCCAAGTCAGTTGCATGGCTTTTTCCTTGCTCACGCGCAGCAGCAGCTGCTTCTGGTCCATCTCGAAGCTCATGCGCTCAAACAGCGGCTTGCTTTGCTCCATCTGCGTCACGCCCGTCACCTGGGCCGAGCGCAGCAGCACAAACAGCAGCGTGAGCACGAAGCTCAGCGCCAGCCACCACCACGAATGCCAAATAATGGCCGGCAGCAGGCCGATGGCGAACGGCACGAGGGCATACACCCAGTCTTTGCGCCACACCTCGGCCATGGCCAACTTGGTGTAAGCGTTGGTATCGAACTGCGATTTCTTGGTGACGATGGCCAGCGGCGACGGCTGCTGCTGCTGGCGGAAGCCGCCGCCCCCGCCGCGTTGGTTGGGTTGGTTCATGAGTTTCTTAAATGTGGAGATGTGCAGGATGTGCAGATGTGGAAAAATTTGACAATGGGGGCTTTGGTAATTTATGACGGACTTCCCATCTCCCACATTTTCACATCCTCCACACTCAACACATTAATTTTTAAAATGCTTTCAGGCTTAAGTCCAGGATATCGGCCGAGTGCGTGAGGGCCCCTACGGAAATGTAATCGACGCCGGTGGCGGCTACCCCGGCCAGGGTTTGCTCGGTGATGCCGCCGCTGGCCTCGGTTTCGAAGCGGCCGCCCACCACGGCCACCGCCTCGCGCATCTGGTCCAGCGTCATGTTGTCGAGCATCACGCGCTGGAAGCCGCCGGCGGCCACGGCCTGCTGCACTTCTTCCAAGGTGCGGGTTTCGAGCACGATGGGCAGCTGGCGGCCGGTGCGCTCCAGGTAGGCGTGCGTGGCGGCCAGGGCCGCGGCCACGCCACCGGCGTAGTCCACGTGGTTGTCCTTCAGCATAATCATGTCGAAGAGGCCGTAGCGGTGGTTCACGCCGCCGCCAATCAGCACGGCCCATTTCTCGCACAGGCGGAAGTTAGGCGTGGTTTTGCGAGTGTCGAGGAGGCGGGCGTTGGTACCGGCCAGCAGCGCGGTGAGGCGCGCCGTGTAAGTAGCGATGCCACTCATGCGCTGCATGCAGTTGAGCACCAGGCGCTCAGCGGTGAGAATGCTGCGCGCGGGGCCCTCCACCACAAAGGCTACGTCGCCGGGCTGCACGCGGGTGCCGTCGGGCAGGGCGTCGCGCACCGCCAGGGCCCCGTCCACCGCCGCGAAGATGCGCGGGGCCAGGGCCACGCCGGCCAGCACGCCGCTGCCCTTCACCAGCAGGCGGGCGCGGTTGCGGGCATCGGCCGGAATGGCGGCCAGCGCCGAATGGTCGCCGTCGCCCACGTCTTCGGCCAGCGCCGTGCGGATGAAGGTGGCGAGGGCCTCGTCGGTCAGGTAAGCGGGGAGCGGTTGCACGCCGCAAAGGTACGGGCCCCGCCCTTGCCGCGAAAACCCCGCCGGGGCCTCAACGCAAAGCCCCGCCGCAGCGCACAAAAAGGGGGGCGTCAAAACCGACTATCGGTTTTAACGCCCCCCTTTTTACCTTTCGACTGGCTGTACTATTCTTTAGTAAAGTCCAGGTTATCAATCACCGGGGTCCCGTGCGAGGGTTTCATTTTGACGTAGACGCGGTAGGTGCCGCCGCGGCTGGCGTAGCGCCCCACCGCATATTGGATGCCCTCGCCGCTGGCCCCCTGGTGGATAAAGTCGAACCCGGTGGGGCCATTTTTGGCGAAGAAGTCCTTGAGGACCAGCTCGGCCTGGGTGGCGTTGAAGTTTTGCTTGTCGCCATCGAAGCTGATTTCGACGGCCGGGGCCAGGAACTGGGCCAGCTCGTGCGCCGAGCCGTTGCGCAGGGCCCCGCGTACGGGCCCCAAATCGGCCTGGGCCTGGGCCGTAAAGCCAAGGAGCACCAATAGCCACGCGGCGGCCAGCGTCCGTAAAAAGGAGGGTTTCATTGTAAAAAGTAAAGGACTTATCATCAAAACGGGGTGTAGCGAAAACAGTGCCAGTTGGCGAGGGGCCCCCGGCCAGGGCCGGATTACGGGCGGCGGCCCGCCCGGGTTGATAGGCCGCCGGGCAAAAATCTGCCCGAAATTATCCGATGCGGCGCAGTTGCCATCAACCCTTGCGCTAGGCCCCCGTATCTTTGGGGCATGAACAAACAGGTATTATTGGTCATTCTGGACGGGTGGGGCCTGACCCAAAACACGACCAATTCGGCCGTTGACCAAGCGCAAACACCCTTCTACCACGAAGTGTTGCAGCGGTATCCGCACAGTACGCTTCAGGCTTCGGGCGAGGCCGTGGGCCTGCCCGAGGGCCAGATGGGCAACTCGGAAGTGGGCCACATGAACATCGGCGCCGGCCGCGTGGTGGACCAGGAGCTGGTGCGCATCGGCCGCTCCATCCGCGACCGGAAGCTGGGCCAGATGCCGGCCCTGGTGAAGGCTTTCGAGTACGCCCGGACCAATAACAAACCCCTGCACCTCATCGGGTTGCTATCCGACGGCGGCGTGCACTCGCACATCGACCACGTGAAGGCCCTGTGCACCATCGCCCACGAGGCCGGCGTGCCGCGGGTGTTCGTGCACGCCTTCACGGACGGGCGCGACACCGACCCCAAGAGCAGCGTGCGCTACATCAACGACCTGGAGCAGCACGTGGAGCGCACGGGCGCCAAAATTGCTTCGGTGGTGGGCCGCTACTACGCCATGGACCGCGACCAGCGCTGGGAGCGGGTGAAGGTGGCCTACGACCTGCTGGTGAACGGCATCGGCACGGAATCGCAGAACCTGATCCAAACCATTCAGGAGCAGTACAAGGAAGGCATTACCGACGAGTTCCTGAACCCCATCGTGAAGGTGGGCAACGATGGGCAGCCACTGGCCATCATCCAGGAAGACGACGTAGTGCTGTGCTTTAACTTCCGCACCGACCGGGGCCGTGAGATTACCGAAGTGCTGACGCAGCAGGACATGCACGCCTTCCAAATGCACCGCCTGAACCTGCATTACCTTACGCTGACGAACTACGACGACAGCTTCGGGGGCGTAACGCCGGTGTTTGAGAAGGACAACCTGAACCGCACGCTGGGCGAGGTGCTGGCCGAGAACGGTAAAACCCAGATTCGCATCGCCGAAACGGAGAAGTACCCGCACGTGACGTTCTTCTTTTCGGGCGGCCGCGAAGTGGCGTTCCAGGGCGAAAAACGCATCATGTGCCCCTCGCCCAAGGTGGCCACCTACGACCTCCAGCCCGAGATGAGCGCCGCCGACCTGCGCGACGCCCTGATTCCAGAGCTGCAAGCCAACGCCGCCGATTTTGTGGTGCTGAACTTCGCCAACCCCGACATGGTGGGCCACACCGGCGTGTTTGAGGCCGTGGTGAAGGCCGTGGAAACGACCGACGCCTGCGCCCGCGCCGTGGTGGAAGCCGCCCGCGCCGCCGGCTACGCCAGCATTATCATCGCCGACCACGGCAACGCCGAGTTCATGCGCAACGCCGACGGCTCGCCCAACACGGCCCACACCACCAACCTGGTGCCCTGCATCCTGGTGGACGACAACTACCACGGCACCCTGGCCGACGGCAAGCTGGCCGACCTCGCCCCCACCATCCTAGCGCTGATGGGCGTGCCCCAGCCTGCCGAAATGACCGGCCTGAACCTGCTGCGCCCCACCGACGCCCCGCATGCGTAAGGGCCGCGGCGCTTGGCTTGGGGCCCTGCCGCTGCTACTGGCCGGCTGCGGGGGCCCCGAGGCCGGGGCTCCCGCAGCGGCCGCCCGGCCGCTGTACTTCGACGTGAAAGGCTTGCTCGACCAGCAAATCAAGCAGCTCGACCAAGCCCACACCGCCACCCTCAAGCGGGTGAGCGTGCGCGGCAGCGCCCCCGAAACGGTGCACGTGCCGGCCGTGAAGTGGGCCGACGAGCTACAGCTGTTTTTCCAGGCTGATATTAACAAGGCCGCGCTACGGGGGGCCTACGCCGTCGATTCGGCCCGGCTGCCCGATGGGCGGTTGCGCCGCACCTATACCCGCCTGCCTGGCCACGACATTGCCCCGGTGGGCCGGCTCTCGGTGCTCAGTGCCGGGGCCGCCCCCGAGGAAATCACGGCCGACGTAGATCAGCAAAACGCGCTGTTTTCGGCCCGTAAGCACTTGCGGCTTGACCTGCGCCAAGGCCAGCTAACTACCTACGCCGTGCAGGGCACCCAGAAGTTGGTATTGTTCGATACGCTGCGCTACGCGGCGGCCGGGCAGGTGCAGCGTTAGCTTACTCATTCAGCCAACGCCGAACGATTATCGAATAGCCGGCAGAGAAGCCGGCCGCTTACTCTGCCCGGGGCCCTATTTGTGCTCGTAGGCGCCCACGGTGCCGGCCGTGCGGGGCAGGTTGCGTAGGTCGCGGGCCGGTACTGTGCCGAAAGCGGGGCCCAGCTTGAGGGCCGGCGAGGTGGCTTGCAGCGTGTAATCAATCCAGCCGCCGCTGAACGGCGAGCGCAGAAACAATGGGTCGGTATTCAGCTGGTTGCCGAACGCCGCATCGGCGAGGCCCGGCTTATCCGCGGTGGCGAAGGTTGTGCCGGCGTAGCTGGCGGTGCGCAGCACCGAGTTGCGCACCACGAGGCTGGCGCGGTAGCTATCCACGTCGACGAAGAGCAGCTCATCCTCAATGGAGCCCCACACGATGCTGTTGCGCAGGGTGATGCGCGGCGCGGGCAGCATGGTTACGCCGTCCAGGGGCGACTTATCGGTGAAGGATAGCGAAGCCGATTTGCGCACCGCCGTGGTGTTGGGGTAATTGGCCACGGTGCAGAAATTCACATCGTACACCCCGCCGAAGCCCAGCAGGGCGTACTCGGCGCAGTTGGCAAACAAGCAGTTGGTGGCCTTCACATTGCCGGCGATGCTGATGATGCCGCCGCCAGTATCCAGTGCTACGGGCGTTTGGGCGGCACCGGCAAACGATACATTATTACCGGAGATGTTCTTGATCGTCGTGTTGTCCACGGCCACGTCGGGCAGGGGCCCCGTGGGGGCGGTGTTCAGCAGCAGTAGGCCGTAGGTGGCGTTCTTGATTTCGGCGTAGCGGATGCGGTTGCCGCGGCTGGCGCTCGTGAACACGATGCCGCCCCACTGCCCCGGCGTATCGGCGTAGAAATCTTCGAGCCGGTCGCCGCGGAAGCGCACGAGGTTGGCGTTGGTGTCCTTCACCGTATCGGTGGGCACAAAGGCGTTGGGCTCACTCAAGTCGTTCACCAGCAACCGGCCCGCCACTTGCAGCGTGGCCCCAGCGTGCGAATAGATGCGGGCCCCCTTGGGAATGCGCAGCGTCACGCCTGGGGCCACGGCCACGCCCACCACGTAGGCTTGCGCGCCGCTGCCGTAAGTGCGGTTAATGATGACGTGCGGCTTATCGGTCTGCCAGGTAACGTCGCTGCTGATGATTTCGCCGTAGTGGAAATAGGCGTTCTGGCCGTAGGCAACCAGCTTCACGTCCTGGGCGTTGCCGTTGGTGAGGAAGTTGATTTGGTCGGCCACCACGAACTGCTTGGCCGCGGTGGCCGTGCCGTTGTCGCCCACGGTGGCGCGCACCAGGATGAGCAGGCTGTCGTTGCCCCGCACCGTGATGGCGCTGGCCCCGGCCCCCGCATCACCGCTAATAATGAGCGAGTACGGGCTGGCCCCGGCCCCGGCCAGGTTGATGTCCGTCTTTAGGGCCCCACGGTTGCGGTTGTACACCCACAGCCGCTTCGTGACGGTGCGCACCGTCGTGAACACGGTATCGAACAGCACCGTGTCTTGCACGAAGCTCAGGCTGCCCGAGGTTTGCACCAGGTCTTCCTTGGGCTCGCAGCCCGGCAGCAGCGCCGACAGGCAGCCGAGTAAAATGAAGGCAAGGAAAAAGTGGCGCATGAAAGGGGGTTGGTGCGTGGGGCCCTGGCCCAGGGAACCTCACCCCCGGCCCCTCTCCAGAAGAGAGGGGTGCCAATCGACAGTTATAAACAGCTCCTTACCAATAAGTTGAACGCACCCCTCTCTTTTGGAGAGGGGCCGGGGGTGAGGTTCCCCCGGTGCCCCTAGCTACCGCATCCCTACGACACGCCCACTTTCAGGCGCTCGGCGCTTTCGGCGATGCGCAGGTTTTCCACGAAATCGTCCACGTTGCCGTCCATCACGCTGGGCAGGTTGTGCACGGTGTATCCGATGCGGTGGTCGGTGACGCGGCCCTGGGGGTAGTTGTAGGTGCGCACCTTGTCGCTGCGGTCGCCGCTGCCGATCATGCTTTTGCGGATGGCGCCTTCGGCCTCGTTCTTCTTGGCCAGCTCGATTTCAAAAATGCGCGAGCGCAGCACTTGCAGCGCCTTATCGAAGTTCTTGAGCTGCGATTTCTGGTCCTGGCACTGGGCCACGAGGCCGGTGGGTAAGTGGGTAAGGCGCACGGCCGAGTAAGTCGTGTTCACCGACTGGCCGCCGGGGCCGCTCGACATGAAAAGGTCCTTGCGGATGTCGTTCATGTCCAAATCGATGTCGAACTCCTCGGCTTCCGGCATCACCACCACCGAGGCCACGCTGGTGTGGATGCGGCCCTGGGTTTCGGTGGCCGGCACGCGCTGCACGCGGTGCACGCCGCTCTCAAACTTGAGCTTGCCGTACACGTCCTCGCCCTTCACGGCCAGGATAATTTCTTTGTAGCCGCCGGCCGTGCCTTCCATGGCGTCCACGAGCTCCATTTTCCAGCCCTGCTTTTCGGCGAAGCGCAGGTACATGCGCTGCAAGTCGCCGGCAAACAGCGCGGCTTCGTCGCCGCCGGCCCCGGCCCGAATTTCCATGATGACGTCTTTCGAGTCGTTGGGGTCGCGGGGCAGCAGCAAGTCCTTGATGGCGCCTTCCAAGCGTTCCTGCTCGGGCCCAAGCTCGTCGAGCTCAGCCTTGGCCATTTCGCGGAAATCCTCGTCCTTTTCGGTCGAAATAACTTGGCGGGCATTTTCGATGTTGCTGAGCACCTGCTGGTAATTGCGGTACTCGGCCACGATTTTGCCCAGTTCTTTATACTCTTTGTTCAACGACTTGTAGCGCTTTAGGTCCGACATCACATCGGGCTGCATTAGCTCTTCGCTCACGTCGTTGTACCGCAGGCGGATGGCTTCTAATTTGTCCAGCATTGTAGTGGTCGAAAAAAATAGTCTGTAGGTTTGCAAAGATACTGGATTCAAACACCGCCGTTTGAGTCGGGCGTTCCTTTTTCCGCAACGCGGCTGGGGGCCCTGGCCGGCCGGGGCTGTGGGGGCCCTGTATCGGTTGCCCTGCCCTTTGCCGGCCCATCCAGCCGGCCCCACGCCCAACCACCACCTTAAATGCAAGTGCTCAAATTCGGAGGCACGTCCGTAGCCTCCGCGGAAACATCGAGAAATCGTGCGCCATCGCGCTGGCTGCCCTGTCCCGGGGCCCCGTCGTAATGGTGGTATCGGCCCTGGGGGGCACTACCGACGCCCTGATTGGGGCGGGCCGCGCGGCGGCCAGCGGTGATTACCGCTACCGCGACGCACTCACCCAGCTGCAACAGCGGCACCTGGCCGCCGCCCAGGCCCTGCTGCCCCCGGCCGCCCAGCCCGACATTACCGACGTGCTCACCCGCGGCTTTGCGGAGTTGTTGCAACTCTGCGACGGCATTTTTTCGCTCGGCGAGCTGTCCGACCGCACCCTGGACCGGCTGATGAGCTACGGCGAATTGCTTTCATCGCAGCTGGTGAGCGAGGCCCTGGGGGCCCGCACCCCGGCCGTGTGGGCCGACGCCCGCCAGCTCATCCGCACCAACGCGCGCTTCGGCGCGGCCGAGGTGAACGTGGCCGTGACCCGCGCGCAGGTGCAAGCCTTTAAAAGCGCGCACCCCGGCGAGGTGTGGGTGGTGCCGGGCTTCATTGCCGCCGACGACCAAGGCAATACCACCACGCTGGGCCGCGGCGGCTCCGACTACACGGCCGCCCTGCTGGCCGCCGCGCTCGACGCCGACGTGCTCGAAATCTGGACCGACGTGAGCGGCATGATGACCGCTGACCCGCGCCTGGTGTCGCGCGCGCGGCCCATTGCCGGCATCTCGTATCAGGAGGCCATGGAGCTGTCGCACTTTGGGGCCAAGGTATTGTATTCGCCTACCATTCAGCCGGTTATGGAGCGCGGTATTCCGCTCTGGATCAAGAACACCTTCGCCCCGGCCGACTACGGCACGCTGGTGGAGGTGGCCCCGCCGCACAGCCCCGACGTGGTGCGCGGCCTCTCCAGCATCGGCAATTTGTCGCTCCTGAACCTGGAGGGCAGCGGCATGGTGGGCATCCCCGGCTTCTCAAAGCGCCTGTTTGAGGCCCTGGCCCGCGCGCGCATCAACGTGGTGCTCATCACCCAAAGCTCGTCGGAGTACTCGATTTGCGTGGGCGTGGCCGCCGCCGACGTGCCCGCGGCCCAGGCCGTGGTAGACGAGGAGTTTGCCACCGAAATTGCCGGCGGGCGCATTGCCCCGCTGCGGCCCGAAAACGGGCTGGCCATCGTGGCGCTGGTGGGCGAGAACATGAAAAACCACCCCGGCATCAGCGGGCGCCTGTTTGGGGCCCTGGGGCAGAACGGGGTCAACATCCGGGCCATTGCCCAGGGCTCGTCGGAGCGCAACATCTCCACCGTCATCCGGGCCGCCGACGTGCGCAAAGCCATCAACGTGCTGCACGAAGCCTTTTTTGAGCCAGCCTACAAGCAGGTGAACCTATACGTGTTGGGGCCCGGCAACGTGGGCGGCAAGCTGCTGGCCCAGCTGGCGCAACAGCAGCAGCACTTGCAGCAGCAGCTGGGCTTGCAGGTGCGCGTGGTGGCCATCGCCAACCGCCGCCACTGCATCGTGGACGAGAACGGCCTGGACCTGGCCACCTGGCCCGCCGCGCTGGCCGCCGGGGGGCCCTGCACGCTGGAAGAATTCACCGAGCTCATCGTGAGCCGCAACCTGCGCAACTCCATCCTGGTGGACGTGACGGCCAACCCCGCTGCCGCCGACCACTACGCCGCCCTGCTCGAAAAGAGCGTAGCCATCGTGGCCTGCAACAAGGTGGCCGCGTCGTCGGCCTACGCCAACTATGCCCGCCTCAAGGGCTTGGCGCAGGACTTCAACACCCGCTTTTTGTTCGAAACCAACGTGGGCGCGGGCTTGCCCATCATCGGCACGCTCAGCGACCTCACCCGCAGCGGCGACGTGGTGCGGCGCATGGAGGCCGTGCTTTCGGGCACGCTCAACTTCGTGTTCAACAACTACGACGGCTCGCGGCCCTTTGCCGAGGTGGTGCGCCAGGCGCAGGCCGAAGGCTACACCGAGCCCGACCCGCGCCTCGACCTGAGCGGCACCGACGTGGCCCGCAAAATCCTGATTCTGGCCCGCGAGGCCGGCCACCCGCTGGAAATGAGCGACGTGCAAATCGAGTCGTTCCTGCCCGCCTCGTGCCTGGAGGGCGACGTGGAAGCCTTTTATGAGCAGCTGGCCGTGCACGAGGCCCACTTCAGGGCCCTGTACGACGCGGCCACGGCCGAGGGCAAGCGCCTCAAGTTCGTGGCCCGCTTCAACGACGGGGCCGCCGCCGTGGGCCTGCAAGCCGTGCTGCCCAGCCACGACGTGTACGAGCTGCGCGGCAAGGACAACATCGTGCTCTTCTACACCGACCGCTACGCCGAGCAGCCGCTGGTGGTGAAGGGCGCCGGCGCGGGGGCCGAAGTCACTGCCGCCGGCGTATTCGCCGACATCATCCGCGCCGCGCGTTTGTAGTCATTTAACATTTATCAATTAACACGCGGTTGCTATGATCGGTGGCAAGCCTAACGTACTGTATGAGAAAGCCTATGCTTTCGGAGTACAGGTGGTGCGGGCTTACCAGTTTCTTTCACGGGAAAAGCAAGAATACGTGCTTTCAAAGCAACTGCTGCGCTGCGGCACTAGCATCGGCGCGAATATAGCCGAGGCAAACGGGGCGTTATCGGACGCTGACTTTTCTGCTAAAATCTCCATCAACTACAAGGAGTGCCTGGAAACGAAGTACTGGCTTCACTTGCTGCACGATACGGAATACCTGACGGCATTGATGTTCGAAAGCTTATACCACGATGCGGATGAATTAAGCAAAATGCTTTTTGCTACGCTTCGCTCCACCAACCGCGTCAAGACCACTAAAAATTTGCCAGACACCTGTTAAATGATGAATGTTAAATGTTAAATGATACCGTTCTCGTCCACGCGCCCGCCACCATTGCCAACCTGGGCTGTGGGTTCGACGTGCTGGGCTTGGCCCTGGCCGCTCCTTACGACACCCTGCGCCTGCGCCGCACCGGGGCCCCGGGCCTGAAAATCACCCACCTCGACCACTACAACCTGCCTACTGACCCTGCTCGCAACGTGGCCGGGGCGGCGCTGCTGGCATTGCTGGAAAAGGTTGACGAGCCGGTGGGTTTCGAAATCGAAATCACCAAGGGCATCATGCCCGGCAGTGGCGTGGGCAGCAGCGCGGCCAGCGCCGCCGGGGCCGTGGTGGGGGCCAACGCGCTGCTGGGCAACCGGTTCAGCCAACTGGAGCTGGTGGACTTTGCGATGGCGGGCGAGGCCGTGGCCAGCGGTGTGCGCCACGCCGACAACATTGCGCCGGCTATTTTCGGGGGTTTCACGCTGGTGCGGGCCCTGGCGCCGGTGCTCGACGTGGTGGCCCTGCCGGCCCCGCCGCTGTGGGTGGCCGTGGTGCACCCCCAAATTGAGGTGAAGACCAAGGAAGCCCGGGCCCTGCTGCCCACCGCCGTGCCCCTGGGGCTGGCCGTGCGCCAGTGGGCCAACGTGGGCGGCTTGGTGGCCGGCTTCCTCACCGCCAACTACGGCCTGATTGGCAGGGCCCTGGAAGACTACATCGTGGAACCGGCGCGGGCCCCGCTCATCCCCGGGCTGGCCGAGGCGCGGCGGCGGGCCCTGGCGGCCGGGGCCCTGGGCGGCGGTATTTCGGGCTCGGGCCCCTCTATTTTCATGTTGAACCACGACGGCGAAACCGCCCATGCCGTGGCCGCGGCCCTGGGCAGCGTGTTTGCCGAGCTGGGCATCCCGCACGACTTGCATGTGGGCCGGATTGCCTCGGAAGGCGCCCGCGTGGTGGCCGAATAGGGCCCCCAGCTTGGTTGTTAACCCTTTGCTAACGAATGCGCTGGGCAACTTCCTGGCCGTACATTCGCCGGCGGCTTGCTTATCGAAAATAAAATTTTAAGGACTTTTTATTGCCCCACTTCTCCTTCTGATGCAGTATTACAGCCTCCGCCGCCAGGCCCCACCGGTAGATTTTCGCACGGCCGCCATCACCGGCCAAGCCCCCGACGGCGGCTTGTACTTCCCGGAGACCATCCCACAGTTCGGGGCCGATTTCTTGCGCGACCTGCCCACGCTGGACCGTGCCGACCTGGCCCTGGCCGTGATGCGGCCCTACGTGGGCGGCACCATCCCCGACGCGGAACTGCACGGGATTTGCGCCGCGGCCGTCGATTTCCCGTTTCCGCTGATGCCCGTGAGCCCCGGCATTACGGCTTTGGAGCTGTTCCACGGGCCCACGCTGGCTTTTAAGGACGTGGGGGCCCGGTTCATGAGCCGGTGCCTGGGCTACTTTGCGCAGCGCGGCGACACGCCGCCCGTGACGGTGCTGGTGGCCACCTCGGGCGATACCGGCGGGGCCGTGGCCAGCGGCTTTCTGGGCGTACCGGGCGTGGAGGTCGTCATCCTCTACCCCAAAGGCAAGGTGAGCCCGGTGCAGGAGCAGCAGCTCACCACACTGGGCCAAAATATTACGGCCCTGGAAGTTAGCGGCACTTTCGACGATTGCCAGGCGCTGGTGAAGCAGGCCTTTCGCGACCCCGAGCTGGCCGCCCACCGCTTCCTCACGTCGGCCAACTCCATCAACGTAGCGCGCTGGCTGCCCCAGCAGCTCTACTACTGCTTCGCGGCCCAGCAGTGGCCCGCCGATGCCACGCCGCCGGTGGTGAGCGTGCCGAGCGGCAACTTCGGCAACATCTGCGCTGGGCTGCTGGCGCGGGCTTCGGGCCTGCCACTGGGCCACTTCATCGCCGCCTGCAACGCCAACGACCCTGTGCCGCGCTACTTGCGCTCGGGCACCTACGCGGCCCAGGCCGCCGTGGCCACCCACTCTAACGCCATGGACGTAGGCGACCCCAGCAACTTCGTGCGCATCCTGGAACTGTTCCACAACGACCTAGGGGCCCTCCAAGCCACCCTCAGTGCCGAAACTGTGAGCGACCCCGACACGGTGGCCACCATCTTGCAGGTGTGGTTTGAGAACGGCTATTTACTTGACCCTCACGCAGCCGTGGCCTATGCCGCCCTGCTCCGTCACCAGGCCCAGCATCCCGACGCGGCCGGCATCCTGCTGGCTACCGCTCACCCCGTGAAGTTCCCCGGCGTGCTGGAGCCCATCATCGGCCAGCCCATCGAGCTGCCTGAGGCCGTGCGCCACCTGCAAGGCCGCCCCAAGCAAGCAATTCCGATGGCTGTGGATTTTGGGGCCCTGAAGGAATTTTTGCTGCGGTAGCAGGCCATAAAAAACGGGAGACCCGGCCTGGCCGAATCTCCCGTTCATGCTGTTCCTGGCCTTCTACTTGGAGGCCAGGATGTCAATCATTTCAATGGCCGGCGGGGCCGAAAAAAGCTCTTCGGCGTTGGCCATGAGGGCGGCGGCCACCTTGCCCCCGAGGTGGGCTTTGCGGCCGGCGTCTTCGGCAAATGTGTCGAAAATGCCGAACGTGGAAGGCCCCATCTGGATGCCGTACCAGGTCACGGTATCAGGCTCTTCCATCACGAGGGCCAGCCCGCCGCGCAGGAAATCGGCCACGGCCTGCTCTTTTCCGGGCTTGGCTTCGAGCCGCACCAACAATCCTACTTTTACCATGATGTGTGGGTTTAGGGGTAAGTCCTTACCTTTCAGATACGCAAGCGCAGCGCCAACCGGATTGTTTCGAGCCGCGCGCTTCCGCGCCGGGCGGCGCCGCTGGGCCCCCGCCGCGGCTACGGCGCCGTAGCCCGCACCATGCGCGCCTTGCCGAACATGTCGACCACGCCGCGCACCTCGGCGTAGCCCTGGCTGCGGAGCAACGCTTCGGTTTCGGCCGATAGTGCTTCGTTGATTTCCAGGTAGATGCCGCCGCCGGGGCGCAGCAGCGCGCGGCCCAGGGCCCCCAGGCGGCGGTAGAAGAGCAGCGGGTCGGCGTCGGGCACGAACAGGGCCCCGGCGGGCTCCCAGGCCAGCACGTTGGGCCGCATCTGGGCCCGCTCGCTCTCGCGCACGTAGGGCGGGTTGCTCACCAGCGCATCCAGGGCCCCGGGGGCCAGGCCATCGGGCGTTTCTTGCAGAATATCAACTTGTTGAAACTGTACCTGCGGGGCGTAGCGGGCCCCGTTGCGGCGGGCCACGGCCAGGGCTTCGGCCGAAATGTCGACGGCCAGCACCTGCGCCCGGGGCAGGGCGCGGGCCAGCGCCAGGGCCAGGCAGCCCGAGCCGGTGCCCACGTCGAGCACCGTGCGGGCCCCCGGCTGCGCGGCGCCACCAGGCGCGCCAGCTCTTCCGGTTTCGGGGCGCGGGATGAGGTGGCGGGC
>NZ_MDZA01000429.1 GCF_001816125.1 Hymenobacter coccineus
GCGGCCCACCGCGTGGCCCTGGGCTTGCACTTCGGCCCGCAGTCGACGCGTGCCATCGCGCTGGCTGTGGTAGGCAAAGGACTCGCGCACCGCTACTTGGGCCTTGGTTAAAAGTTTGGTCCAAATGTTACATCGCCTGCGCACCACGTTGATTTTGAGGCATGAGCACGAAAACGGGCGTTTTCAGGTACTGGTTACCCACTGCCTCTCGGTGGCTGCTAACACGACGAAATGCGGTACCCGAAACCCATAGCGGCAATCAAAGTACCCAATTGGCACTCCTGGCGGCTTTCCGGCACCCTGGTTCGCGTGAGTAGGCCAGCCATGTAACATCCGAACCAAAATTTTAACCGAGGCCAATTGTGCGCCATTCAACGCAGCAGCTGCTCGAATTTACCGGCCTGCTCCGGTTCAACCGGGATACTTGATGTGAGCCTTCGTTTCATCGACAACGATTGAAGAAACACAAAAAAGGGTTTATGCTAACTTAACAACAGTTCTTTGCAATTGCAAAATCGTTGCACCGCCTCTTATAAAAGGAGGTTGCGTTGGCAGTCGGTCTAATAAGAAAGGCCTGCCTGATTGCTCAGGCAGGCCTCGGAGAAAAGGTGAACAACTATTAAAACGGAGGATCATCCATGCGGTTCGCTTTTGGTCCTGTGAAAGGAAAAGGTGCAACTAGAGCCGGTGGAGGGTACGCATCGTGTTCATCTTCTGGTAAATCACCGAATCGGCCATAGGCAGACATGAATTCAACACTAGCCGTATCGAGCGTGCCGAACGTATTCTTGGCCACTATCAGCTCTGCCCGGTTGTGGGTAAAATTGCCAAAATCATCGTCCGTGTGCCCGTAATATTCGGCTCGGTAGAGCAGTACCACGGTATCGGCCTCGTTCTCGATTGCCCCCGAATCGCGCAAATCACTCAGTTGAGGTCGAGGAATACGGTCTGCACCGGCCCGATTGAGGTTTGAAACCACCACAAAAGGCGCTTCCAGCTCAAGGGCTAGGGTTTTCAAGCGCCGAGCGATGTAAGACAGCTCTTGCGTGCGGTTGGTACAGATAGCCCGTTCCCGCTTCCCCAGGGTAATTCGGTTGATGTTATCAATCAGAAATAGTTCGGTTCCCTCCTCGCGCAGCCTCCGGCAGTCGGCGACAATTTTGCCAATCGTGGGAGCTGGGGTGTCGATGATCCGAACGAGGTTATCCAAGTCCCGGTCCCAATCAGGCAGTAACTTGCTTATCTCGTACCATTGGTGGTCAGGAAACTGCCCGGTTGCTAGTTTGTGGAACGGCAACTCCATATCTATGCTAAGCCACTTGGTCAGCAGCTTCTGGCAGGGCATCTGCAGGGAGAAGAAGGCCACTTCGCGCTTAAAATGCGTCACGGCATTGCGCATGAACGCCAGCAACAGCGACGTGCACCCCATGGAAGGGGCCCCCGCAATAACATTCAGGGTCGAATTACTCCAGCAGTTGGTTATCCGGTCCAAGGCAACTAAACCGCAAGGTATGCCCGGTAACCCTCCCGACTTGCCTATTTCCGCATCCTGTATCAGGCGGCGCATCGCAGCTCGCTCTTTCCGGTAGTCGGGTGGGATGTTAGGGTTTTCAGAGTCGAAAATCATGAAGTTCGGCGTTAAATGGAATTAACGGAAAGCGCGCCGGCGGCTTCGGGCTTGCTTTGGTGCGATATGTCCCAAATTTTGGGGTAGGGAATACTCATTCGCATCCAGTGGTCAAGGTGTTAGCCGTCGAGTAGCATATTAAAGCTTCGTACTGAAGCTTACGTTTTGTCTTTGTCTGGGGTGGTCCAGTAAAAACGGACAGTGCACTAAGATAAGCTGATTAGGAGGTCGCGTTCAAATTGGTGCGGGGAGCGGTAGCCGAGCGCGGAGTGTCGGCGGTCGAGGTTGAAGTAGGTGTCGAGGTAGTAGGCCACCTCCAGGCGGGCCTCTTCGAGGTTGGCAAACGCGCCGCCGTGCGGGAGTAATTCGGTTTTGAGCGTGCTCCACCCGGCCTCGGCCTGGGCGTTATCGTAGGGGTTGCCCGGCCGGCTATAGCTGGCCAGCGCCTGGGCTTTTTCGATGCGCATGCGGTAAGCCAAGCTCGTGTATTGACTGCCGCGGTCGGCATGGATAATCAGCCCTGGCGCTGGCTGGCGCAGCGTTAGGGCCTGCTCCAGGGCCGTGAGCACCAGTTCGGTGGGCATCTGTTGGTCGAGGTGCCAGCCGACTACACGTCGCGAGCAGGTATCGCGCCAGGTGGCCAGATAACACCAACGCCCGCCCACCAAGGGCAAGTAGGTGATATCCCCGACCCAGACTTGATTGGGCGCAGTAGGTGCAGGCTGGTCCAGGAGCAGGTTTTCGGCCACGACCGCCGCGGGGTCAGCCACCGTGGTGCGCGGGCGCTGCGGACGAGTATTTAGCGCCCGTAGGCCGCGGCGGCGTAACCAGCTGCGCAGCGCGTAGCGCCCAACGGCGTGCCCTTCGGCACGCAATTCTGCCCGCAAGCGTCGGGTGCCGTAGCGCTGGGCATGGCGCGAAAAGGCGGCGGCGGCCGCCGGCTCCCAAGCTGGGGTCGGTCGGTCTGCCCGGCCTAGCCACTGATAAAAGCCCGCGGCACTGACGTGTAGTACGCGGCAAAGCATGCGCACCGGCTCAGTGGTAGCGACTTGCTCGATGAATTCGTAACGACTCATGACGGAGGCGGCTGCGCAAAGATGGTCACGACTTTTTTTAAAATATCGCGCTCTTGCTCCACGCGTTTGAGCTCCGCGCGCAAACGCTTAATCTCTTCGCGCTCAGTGCTGCTAGGCACTGCTTCAGCTAACGCCTGGCGCTGCCAGCGGCCAAGCAAAGCAGGTGACAGGCCTTGGGCACGGGCTACGTCCGTTTGCCGCGCACCAGCAGCTACTTGGCGCACGCACTCGGTTTTGAAGGCCGGCGTATATTTTTTGCGAGTTAGCGGCGGGCCGCTCGAATTGCTGTGGTCGGGCATGGGCAATGGAAGGTAAGACTTCACACTGTCTGTTTTTACCCGACCACCTCAGTCCATACCCTCGACCGAGTCGGCTACTAGTCCACAACTTGGGCCATTTAGTAATCAGTGGCTTGGTCGCTATTGCGTGAAGCCCTATTTTCCGGTTAGTGTAAAAGGAAGGGGGCGCTCTAAGTAATGGGTCTTGATGTTGTTGCTGGTTAGGAAGTGCTTACGCAACGCCTCTTGCACGAAGTCCGTGCTTAAATCCTTGAGGGAGTAAGTTTTAAACTCC
This sequence comes from Hymenobacter coccineus, assembly GCF_001816125.1. Taxonomy (GTDB): domain Bacteria; phylum Bacteroidota; class Bacteroidia; order Cytophagales; family Hymenobacteraceae; genus Hymenobacter; species Hymenobacter coccineus. The sequence continues at coordinate 3,277 of NZ_MDZA01000429.1, forward strand.
TTCAGGTACGAGCGGATAGCGCCCGAAAGCTTGGCCAGCTTCGTTTTTTCCATGATGCGCGTCTCATCCGTCAGCCGAGCATCGCTGGCCAGCATGCGCGTGCGGCTGATGATAACCGGGACGGCCGTTGCATCGTGGTATTGCTCCTCGAACCAAAGCTGGTGTTGGCTTACCTGGCCCGCTTCGGACTTGTAGATGTGCATCCGCGTGGGCTTTGTGGCATTTTTGCATTCAAAGTAGATGTAGTCGCCGGCTCCCACGTTCCACAGATTATCCGGCCCTTCTTTCCAACGCTTATCGGGCTGCTCGCTGCCGAATCCCAGCAGCAGGCCGACGTCTTTCAGCGCTGCTTCGAACTTGTCTGACTCCCGGCCAAACTCTAGGTTGCTCAAAATGGCCTCGGCGGCGATGCGGCATAGCTCGAATGACTCGAAGCTGGCCAGCCACTCCTTGGCCCCTTCCACTTGGGTTTGGCTTGTCACCAGTTTGCGGAAGTAGGCGCCCCCATTGGGCTTGAGCAAGGCTTGGTTGTAGCGGTACGCGGCGGCTTGGTGCTTTTCAGCGGCCACACGCTGCTCGGCGTATGCATAGCGTCCCATTTCCTGCATGTACCAGCCTTTCTCTTCTTCATCGCCGTGCAAGTGGTTGGTGATGATTTCCTGCACCAGCTGTTGGGCCTTGTCTGGGTCCCCGCGGCGGTAGGCCACGGCCGCGGCCCGCTCCAACTCCATGATGTGGTAAATCGGCGCATCTTCAGTCAGGGGCTCCAGAATGCCCATTTCCCGCTGGTAGTAGTCCTTCCAGTCCTCGTCCCGGTTGAGGCACTGCTTGATAATATCGTCCAGTTGTACTACCGGGTCCCCAGACTCGGCGTCTGCCGACACCATCTTGGTTACGTCCAAGCCGATGGCAATCTGACGTTGGGTCTGGGCCGAGAAGTTCCGGCGCAGCCGGGGCGTGCGGATAACGTTGATTAAATCGGCTCCGGTAATGATGATGACGCAATAATCCCTTTCGCCCCGGACCCCGCGGCCCAAGCCCTGCTCGATACGTTGGGCAATCCGAATTTCAATGGTGGTGCTGGTCGGCCGGCAATACTCTTGGTAGCTGTCACCAAGGCTCTGGGCAAACGGCAGCGAGTCCAACACCAGAATTCGGCAGCTTTCGTCCGGTAAATCAACGCCGTCGTAGCGGTTGACAAGCACCCGGGTTTTAGTGTAATCGCCCGCTCGCAGCTTCGCAATTTCCTGCTGCAGTCCTCGTCGGTGTAATGCTGGCGGCTGATGACCTGCGCGCCTTTTTCTTCCCAGTGCTTGGCCGAGACGCCACTGTGCACTAGGCTCACGATGCCGTACTTGCGCCCGGGTTTGGGGGTGCCGTATAAATCGATGATGTTGCCTCGGTGCAGCACGTCCGATATCTGGTAGGGGTCCAAAATCATCTTTTCCCCCGACCACGTTTCCTCAGCATAGACCAGCGGTTGTTGCACCACGGCCCGCGGCAGGCCCAATTCCTTGATGAAAAACGCGTCGTTGCTGGTCGTCGCCGACATAAAAATGCGCGTGCGTGCTTTGGCAAAGGAGCCAAACAAGTCCAGGTTGTTGTGGTAAGGCGAGATTTCAATGCTACTGCCCGATACGTAGCACTGACAATCCCGCAGTTCGTTCGACAGCAAGGGCCAAGCAAACTTAATGGAATTGCTGTCCCCGTGCTCCATTAGCACGTTGGAGACGAGTTCTTCTTTGTCCTGCCATGCCCAGTACGGCACGAGCATCACGGCTTTGGTATCCCCTTCGCGAATGCCCACCAGTCGGGACTGGCCCTGTTCTTTCAACTCGGCCTCGAACAGATTCAACAGGGTCGTGTATAGATCTTCTTCTTCCCGGCGGCGTATTTTAATGGTGAAGCTGTCCCGAATGTGGTCAATGCAGGAGTGGGAATCGTCGAGAACAATGGCGCCGACGTCGACCGGATTGGCGCCAACTTTGAACTTGGAACGCCCGTTGAAAAAGCGTTGCGCGTGGGTAATCAGGATTTGCCGACCTTCTAGAAACTCGCTGGGAAAGATACCTCGGTTGTCTAACAGACAATATTTGATGCCGAAGTGGTCGGCTTGTTGCTGCGTCTGGTGCACCAGGTATTTGTCGGGGCATAAATAAACTGCTGGGCCCTTGCCCTCGTTCAGCCGCGACTGCAGCATCAGCAGACCCACCAGCGTTTTCCCCTGTCCCGTATGCAGCTTCAGAATAGTGTCGCGCTGCTCGCGGTAGCTGTCGAACCAGTTGCGTAACACGGACTCTTGACTCGAACGCAGCGCGAAAATACCCACCTTGGTGTCCAAGGTGCTATATATCTCTATGGGGTCGATTTTCTTTTCTGGGCCTTTCGTATCCAGTCTTTTTCTGAAATTTACCATGAGGCGTCGGTGCGAAACCGTATTATTGGCTGATTATGAAGACAAAATGCCTTTCGATGACTTGCGCAGTAGGTAACTAAATGGTAGTAATGCGTAGTGTCTTAACCTTGCTCAATTGGTAGGCCAAACGGCCTGTTAGCTCGGACCGGTATGAGAGAAGGAGCGACGTGCGATTACGCTGGTACGGGTGCGGCTGTGGGCACGAGCAGTTTTTTTTTAAGCTCTTTGAAAGACTGGAGACTATTCCCTGTGTAGTAAGATTTCAGCAGGTTCACGACTCGGGCGTGGTTCTGTTGGATGGTCCCAACGTTCCACTGCTGATAGGTGATGAACACGTAGTTGGTATTAGCGCGCCCTTCGATGTAGGAGCTATACTTGTGCCGTTTATCGAGAAAGGAAGAATTGCTGAGCGAGGCGTTCTTCTTCATATCCACCAATACGATGTTGCCGAGTCGATGCAGCCACTCCTTGTGTTGTTCTTCGGAGATATTCCACGCCGGTGCGCTGGGCTTTTGAGGTAGAATGTGCTCGACGGAGGCAAAGGATTTGTTGAGGTGCAGCTTGTTGTGAAGGTTGCCCGTTAATAAATCCAGCTTAAGCAACAGGTAGCGGGTCTTGTTGATGCGCGTTCCCGAGAAGCTGCCCCACTTTTCCTCGTCCAATAGCAGAAAGAATTTGTCGAGGTTAATCACCGTGTTCGCCTTTTCATCTTGATAATCGTAACGCAACACGCCGTCCTGCAAAAAGGCCAAGGAGGCCGCCGCCTTATCCGGCATTTTATCGCGCAACTCGTCCATTTTGCGTAGCATAATGAAGATGCGCGTCTGCAAATTGAACGACACCGTAAGCCAAGCCGCCGAAAACAGGTTGTCAATCTTGATGAGAAAGTCGAGGATATTGGCCTCGCCAAAGCACTCCCGGTAGTGCATCAGCACCACGATGTACTGGTTGCCGAAGGTATTGGAGAGGATATAGTTGAGGTTTTCGTACAGGCAACCCGCTTCAGCGGCTTGATAATCGGAATGAAACACAGCATCTAAGTGCTGGACATATTTGCCAATGAAATCGAACGTGGGCACGCCCTTGGCCAGCAGCTTCTTGTCGTAGATGTAGGCAAAAGCCTTGCTGATGCTCTGGTTCGAGTCGGCCCGGTACTTCATTAGGATGTAGACCATGGCCCACAGGAACTCGTCGAAGGATTTGTACGGCGACTCGATGGCACTCTGGTAATCATCCCACTTGGCCGCGTACTTTTTACTGGCTTCCTCGTCTTTAATCACGCGCAGGTTTTGCACTCGCAGAATATCGCTCGACTGCAACTGCACGCCCCGGCTGTTAAGCACCGTGAACAGGTTGTAGGCATCGTCCAGGTTGTCGGAAGTGGAGAGGTAAAGCACCAGTACTTTGGTGCCCAGGTAGCCGTAGAAATCGTAAATGAACTTCTGATAAGCTTCCTCGCCATCAAAGTCAGGCAGCTTGCTGGCCCACCACTCGTGGGTGGCCAGTACGGCCGTGGCCATGTTGCGCACCGAGGTAGCTTCGGTCTTGCTGTCGGTGAGAGCGAGCAGCTGCGCATGTTGCCGCGTGCCGTTTTCGGCCAACACGAACTGCTGAAAGAAGTCATCGTCCTGCCGAATGGAAAACTTTAAGCGATTACGCTCTGGAATACCATCCAAATCTTCTTCTACCTGCTGCAAACGCTTGGTCACGGAGCCTTTCACCTTGGCGCTGGTAGAAAGGTCGCGGATGACGGCTTGCAGCAGATAGAGCGTGATAAAGCGCTGCTGTCCATCCAAAATGTCATTGTAGGCATAAGGCAGGTCACCGCTCTGATCTACTTTGGTGTTCCATATCATGCAACCCAGGAAATACTCGCGGTGCTTGTCTTGTAAGAAGGCATTAGCGATGTCTTCGAACATGGTCGTGACCTGTTCCGGGCCCCACACGTAGGGCCGCTGGTACTCGGGAATGTTATAGAACTGGTCGGCATTAAAAATAGCCTTGATGTATTTTTTGCCGGTATCGAGGGTAGTGTCAGCCATGTATGGAAAAGAGAGCGATAAAAGCCAAGGGAATAGTAGGTAGAGGTGTGCAGGTAAGCTACGGCCCTTTTGTACGGCGCGCAACTAGTCTGCAATCAGGACTGAATTAACTCCCTAATAAGCAGGGTAAATTCCCGCTCGGTTACTTCCGGGTCCATTTTGCGGATGCGGTGAAGAGTGACACCTGCCTTCAAGAAGATGCCGTCTTTGGCTTGGTCGCGAAACTGCGCAGATTCGGTGTCGTGGTGCGGGCTGTCTAGTTCGAAAAAATGCATGGGCAGTAAATCCTGCGCTCGGTCAAAAATGACGAAGTCGACGATACCAGTAAAAAATAGCTTCCGCTCGTCGGTGGTCAGCAATGGCTTCAAGGTCTCCCAATTCAGCAGGCAGCTGATGGCCACGTTAGGAAACACATTATAAGAAGGAAAATTATTGATGAGGGCCTGAAAAAGCTGCTTTTCCTGGTACGACTTGAACAAGGTAATGCGGTATTCCTGGGCGGGAATTTCGGGCGTGGTAGGCTGTTGCGTTACTTGAATGGTGTGGCTTTGCGAGTGCGCCATGGGCGGGGGCCGGCGACGCTCGTAAGCAGCGATGATGGCCTGGCATGCTTCGTCGTCCGGAAATTCGCGGGCAAACTGGTAGGCGCGCTCGGGGTCCTGCGAATTGCGCAGTGCGCTCTGAGTAATCAGCAGGCGGTGGTGTGTCGGCTTCAACACGTATAGCTGCCGCTGGTGCAGGCTCCACAGGGTGGCCAGATAGGTGTCGATGTCAGGCCGGTCGAGAGGATAAGTAGGAAGCTTGGCGAAGAACTCGGCGGCAAATATGCCGGCGGCATACGTTAGCAGGTCATCTTTGGGAATATCCTGCTGGTTTCTGTAGAGCCAAGTAATAACTGGGTCCCAGTCTTCTTTAAATACGGCTTGTAGTATGGCTTCACGGTCCATTGCAATGAGAAAGGAGTAATTGAAATTTTCCGGTGAGCTATCAGGCAATGGTTTCCGGAAACTGGGTGCACAGTTCCTCCGGCGGGCAGCCGAGCTAAGTGGCTTGGTTTGTAAGGTGCTGCATCAGCTGCTGACCTTGGGGCTGGCTTCCCGAAAGCGCTAGCAGCCGGCTGCCGATGGTGCGGAAACGCGCCTGCGTCGGCTTTTCAAGCATGTACCGCAAATCGACTAGTTGAATCATCGGTTCTAGCAGGGGGTCGTGTTTCCATAGGCCGCGCCCGACCAGCTCGTTCAGTGGTTGTAACGCAGCACAGGGGTATCGCCGGTAATGTCATCGCTAAAGTAGGAAAAGCGGCAGAGGAAAATTTCGGAACATAATATTGCTTCTCTTTTTCGGTCGTTATGGGTTACAAACCTAATTTCTGGGCCGCGTTGTGCTGGCGCACGTTGTCGAGGCGGGTATAGCGGCGAATCATTTCGCTCGTCTTGTGCTTCGTCTGGTTCATCACTTCTGAATCGTCCGCCCCGGCCAATTTGGCCACGGTGACGAAGGAAGCGCGTAGGGAGTGGGCCGAGTACTTGGGCCCCAGGTAGCGCTGCACGATCAAGTTCAAGTGCTTGTCCGTCAAGCGCCGTGCGGTGAGCCGTTCGCCCTTGCGAAAGGACACAAACACCGGTCCTTCGATGCGGTCCAACCGCTTGACCCAGGCCTCCAACGTACGAATGGGGCAGAGCTTGAAATCCGGCGAGTAGAAAATGGCCTTTTCCTCGGCCGCGCCCAACTGGTTGGTTTTGCTCTTCGCGAGGTTCACGATCAGCCCTTCCTCCGAAAAGGCCAAGTCCTCCACGTTCAGCGCCGCCAGCTCCGAGCGGCGGAAGGCCCCCGTAAAGCCCAACAGCAGGATTACCCGGTCGCGCAGCCCGGCCAATGTCTTCCCATCAATGCTTTTCACCGTGCGCTTAAAGTTGGCCAGCGTGAACGCCGGGGCCTGTTTTTGCCGCACGCCCTTGAGACGGGCGATGCCTTCCAGGAGCACCTTGAACTTCTTATCGTCCGTGGGCGAGTCCACGCCGCGCAACGCGTGGGCCTTGGCCACGGCCGCGCAGTGGCGCTGAATAGTCGACACCTTTTTGCTGGCTTCCGCGAGGTGGGTCACAAATCCCGCGAGCGTGTCCACCGACGCCGGCAGCGGTGGCAGGTCGTGCTCGGCGCACCACGCCGCGAAGCGTTTCAAATCGCCGGCGTAGGCTTTGGCGGTATTTACCGCGCCGGTCAACCCCGCCTCGACGTAGCGCGAGGTGTGCTCGGCCAAGTGCGTGAGTGCCGACGAACGGTTGACTGGAATCGAGAGCGCGGCGCTGTTTTCCATGCGGCCTATATATAAAGGAGTAAAACGCGACTTTTTGCGGTAAAAACCAAAAGTAGTAATAAGGTCCGATAAGATTTAATTATCGGACCTTAAAGCGGGAAGCCTTTGCTGTGGAAAGCAGCGCACGCGCGCCTCCCTGCCAGCCGGGCGCGCCAGCAGGACGAGCAGCTGACCCGTACTCGCCCGTTGTGGGGTTCGCCCGCGCTCACCCGCGGCCCGCTACTTTCGTAGCGGCTGCTTCCCCCGTACTACCATGAACCTACTTCGCCCCGCCCCGCGCGTCGCCCGTTGCCTGCTAGGGGCAGCGCTCCTGCTAACCGCTCCTCTCTCACCGGCCAGGCCGCGGGTGGCGCCGGCCGAAGCGCCGGCGCCGAATACGTTGACGGCGGCCGAGCGGCGGCAGGGCTGGCGCCTGCTCTTCGACGGCACCACGTCGGCCGGCTGGCGCAGCGCGAAGGGGGTAGCGTTCCCCACCCACGGCTGGCAAGTAGCCAACGGGGCGTTGACGACGCTCGCGGCCGACGGGAAGGAGTCGGCCAACGGGGGGGACATCATCACGGCGGCCCAGTACCGGGCCTTCGATTTCTCCTTTGAGTTCCAACTCACGCCGGGGGCCAACAGTGGAATGATCTACTTCGTGACGCTGGCCGAACAAACCCCCGGCTCGCCCATCGGCCTGGAGTACCAACTGCTCGACGATGCCCGGCACCCCGACGCGAAGCTCGGCACGAACGGCGACCGCACCCTGGCCTCGCTCTACGACCTGATTCCCGCGGTCAAACCGGCGGCCTGCCAGCGACCCATCGGGGCCTGGAACGTGGGGCGGGTGGTCGTCTATCCCAGCCAGCACGTGGAACATTACCTCAACGGGGTGAAGGTGCTGGAATACGAGCGCGGCTCGCCGGCCTTCCGGACGTTGGTGGCGGGCAGCAAGTACCACGTCTGGCCCGGGTTCGGCGAGGCTGTCGCAGGGCATTTGCTGTTGCAAGACCACGGCCACCAGGTTTCCTTTCGCAGCCTGAAAATCAAGGAGCTACGCTAGGCGCATCAAGTGCCAGGTATCAACATTAGCCAGGCAGGCTGGGGAGTTGGTTTCCTCCCCAATAGTTAGCGCTTTTTCTACTTACCGCTACCTAGCTGGATGAAGCAACATCGACCAGCTCATCGGCAAACAGGGTTTGAAAAGTGAAGGTTATCATAACTTGAAACCAGGCGGCATCAAAACGCCGCCTGAGTGCGACAGCTAACGCTTATCGGCCTTTTCGTAGCAACGGGGGGCTAACATGACGCGTAGCACCCGGCGGCGGCCCGGCTTCCCGCACCAGGCTCACAGATTGCTTTTCAGTAGTTCTTCCCGCAAGCGGCTCACCAGCGTGCTGCCCTGCACCTCGACGGCAATCTTGACGTTCGGGCGGCCGTGCCAGGGCCGCAGGGCGGGGCGTTGCAGCTGGGCAGGGTCGCCGGGAGCCGGCCAGGTTTTGCCCCGGCCGATGCCCGTGGACGTATCGACGCGCACCGGGTGGTGCACGAAGCGGAACAGCTCCGGCGCCAGCAGGTAGGCCAGCGGGGTCGCGTCATGGACGTAAATGCCGTCAATCTGGCGCACGCGCTCACAAAAGCGGCGGTAGAACGGCACCACCTGCCCCACGTAGGCGCTCAGTGGGCCGGTGAGGCGGGCTAGCTCGTCCAGCACCGCGCCGGGCATATTGACCTGCTGCGTCACGTCGAGCCCAAACAGGGTCAGGGGCCAGCCCGCCCCCAGCACCACGTCCGCCGCGTCGGGGTCGGACAACACATTGGCTTCCGCCGCGGGGGTGGCGTTGCCGGCGCAAAAGGCATTGCCGCCCATGACCACGACTTCGGCCACTTCGTGCACCAGACTGGGCCGCAAGCGCAGGGCGTGCGCCAGGTTGGTAAGTGGACCCAGCGCGACGAGGGTGACCTGCCCGGGGTGGCGGCCGACCACCTCGGCCAGCAGTTCGGCGGCGGGCTGGGCGACGGCCGGCGTAGGCGCCGGGGGATAGTTGGTGTTTCCCTGGCCGTCGTCGCCGTGCACAAAGGGGGCGCCCCCGTCGAAGGCGCCGGCCAGGGGGTGGGCGGCGCCTTGGGCCACGGGAATGTCGGCGCGGCCGGCCAGGTGCAGCAGCCGCAGCGCGTTGGTGGTGGCCAGCTCCACCGCCACGTTGCCGAACACGGTGGTCAGGGCCCGCACCTCGAACTGGGGCAGGCCCAAAGCAAACTGCAGGGCCAGGGCGTCGTCCACGCCGGGGTCGGTGTCAATAATGATAAGGCGTTTGTCCATGAACAGCAGGGGAAACTAGCCGGCAAGTTCGGCCCGGGTCGGCAAACTGGCCTGGGCACCGGGCCGGGTGACGGCGCGCGCCGCCGCCCGGCACGCAAAGGCCACGGCTGCGGGCAACGCGTGGCCCTCGGCCACGGCCACCGCCAGCGCCCCGGTGAAGCAGTCGCCGGCGGCTGTGGGTCGACTGCCCGCACCGCCGGGGCCGCGACCAGCGCCGCCCCCGTGCCGTCGGACCAGTAGGCGCCCTGCGCGCCGAGGGTAATAATGACCCGGCCGAAACCGGCCGCGTGCAGGCGGTCCGCGGCAAGGGTGGCCGTGACCGCATCGATTACCCGCACGCCGGTCAGCGCTTCGGCCTCGGTTTCGTTAGGCGTCAACGCGTAGAGGTCCGCGCCCAGGCCCGCGGGCAACGGCTGGGCCGGGGCCGGGTTCAGGACCACGCGCAGCCCCAAATCGGTGTTGTAGCTACCAATAACGAGCACAGGCATGGAGAAGCAAGCCAAAAACCAGCAATCAATTTAGAGCGGCTTGGCGCTGGACCACGCCGTGCGTTAATAAGGCCTACTATCACGCTGGGCTAGTTAAGAAGGCTGTCTTTCATGACGTGCGAAAGATATGACCTTGTTCTGTTCACTTTTACCTGACCACCTCAAGCTCCCCCGCTTCAGGCGACGCGCTGCCCACAAGGCTCCCGCCGCGCCAGTACCTTTGGGGCCCGATGAGCTCCTTGCCGACTTCCCTTTACTTCACCAACGCCGCGGGGCTGGTGCAGGAGTACGCCGACTACGTCCGCCTGCAGTACCACCCCGGGCCGCGCCGCTTCGACGAGTTCACCGCCGTGCTCCACCACGTGACGCGGGCCCTTACCCGTTACGGCCTGGGCAAGCTGCTCATCGACCAGCGCCAGATGACGCCTTACCTGCCAGCGGAGCGGGTCCACGTCGTGGAGCACTGGCTGCCGCGCACCATTGTCGAGGGGCCGTACCGCTACGGGGCCGTGGTGCAGGCCCACGACGTGTTTGCCCGCTTGGCCATGGACACGATTCGCACCCAGGCGCAAGATCTGCCGCTCACCTACCGCTTCTTTTCTGATGAAGTAGCGGCCATTGGCTGGTTGCAGGCCCAGTAACTGCACCTCCCCGTACGCGTAGTCAAAATGGATTGGTCTTATTCAGGCCAGATTCGCTGGGAGCCTTGTCCTTGTAATAAGAAGTTGCTCGCCGGTTCTGCTCCACATCGACCAGCAGTCGCAAGCAGTAATGTCGTTTCCTTACCGCTGCCTAGCCAGCCCTGGGCCGCTAAGCTTCCTAAACCATTATTTGGCAAGGCCGAGCTCGTCCACGCTTCCATACTCCAGCTCAGACTGGTCTACTTTAGAGGGAAGCTGACAACTAATCCGTCGCACCGCTAGATAACCGCCTCACCTCACACCAACTGCTTGCTTGTGAACATACTCGTCCTTAACTCCGGCAGCAGTTCCATCAAATACCAGCTCTTTCGCTGGCCAGCCGAGCGGCCCGTGTGTAGTGGGTTGGTCGAGCGCGTGGGCTCGGCGCAGGCCACGATTACGCACCAAGTTTTTGACCTGAACACCCCGGCTGGCCCGTCGGTCGAAACCCAACTTACCTTACCCTTGGCCGACCACGAAGCCGGCCCGTGCGAAGTGGTGCGCCTGCTGACGGCCGCGCCCAGCGGCGTTATCGAGCACCCCGCCGATGTGGCGGTGGTCGGGCACCGGGTGGTACACGGCGGCGAAAGCTTCACGGCAGCTACGTTTATCACGGCCGAGGTAAAGTCCGAAATTCAGCGGCTCTTTGGGTTAGCGCCGCTACATAACCCGGCCAACTACGCGGGCATTGAGGTAGCCGAGCGCGTGTTTGCGCAGGCGCGACAGGTGGCAGTCTTCGACACGGCTTTTCACCACACCCTGCCCGAATATGCCTTCCGCTGCGCTTTGCCTACAGCGCTGTGTACCGAGCAGCGCATTCGCAACTATGGGTTTCACGGCACCAGCCACCAGTACGTAGCCGCGCAGGCCGCCGCTTATTTGAAAGCCCGACGCCAAGCTCATCACCCTCCACTTAGGCAACGGGTGCAGCGTGGCCGCCGTGCGCGGCGGCCGGTCCCTCGATACCAGCATGGGGTTTGGGCCTTTGGCGGCCCTGGTAATGGGTGCCCGCTCCGGCGACGTTGACCCCTCGGTGTTGCTGTACCTGCTCGGGCCGCTGGGCTATACAACGAAGCAAATCACGGACTTGCTCGATACGGAAAGCGGCATGTTGGGCCTGACCGGGGCCAGCGATATGCGCGACATCGGCGCGGCACTGGCGGCTGGCGACGGCCGCGCCGCGCTGGCTTACGACCTGTATGCCTATCGCATCCGGCAGTACATCGGGGCCTACGCAGCCGTACTCAACGGGCTGGATGGCATTGTCTTTACCGCTGGCGTAGGCGAAAACGACGCGCTGGTGCGCAGCAAAGTCTGCCACAACATGGAGTCCTTCGGCTTAGCTCTGGACGAAGCCAAAAATAAGGAGCACACCCCCGGTCTGCGGGAACTGAACCAATCCGAGGGCCGGGTGAAAATCCTGGTTATTCCAACTGCCGAAGAGCTGGAGATTGCGCAGCAATGCGCGGTCTTGTGCGGCACTGCCCACTGATAACCGACCAGTCGACACGCGCTGCCAGGGCGTAACTCCTCACCAGTTGCTGCGGCGCAGCTTGTCGGGTTGCCGCACCTTGATAAATTTGGGCGTCAACTCAATACTCTCATCCTGGCGGAACTCGCTCAGGATGCGGCTCAGCGACTCGGGCGTGGTGCCGATGAGGGCGGCCATGTCCTCGCGGGCCAGCTGGATGAGCGGGTCGGCGGGGGCCAGCAAGAGTTGCTGGGCATGCAGGTGCAAGAGGCTGTCGGCCACGCGCTTGCGCAGCGAGCCGTAGGCCAGGTCCAGCAGCTGCGCATCTTGTTGGTCGAGGCGGCCGGCCAACATCCGCACAAATTGCTGGCTCACTTCGGGGTTGCGCAGTAGCAGCTGAGTGAAGTCAGCGGTCGGAATGTAGCGCAACGTGCAGTCGTCGAGGGCCACGGCCGCATCGTGGTGGGGCGAGCCGGCCAGCAGGGCCCGGTAGCCAAAAAACTCGCCGGGGCCACAAATACCCGTTATCAGCTCCTTGCCGGCGGCGGTGGTTTTGCTGATTTTGACCCGGCCGGCCTGCACAAAGTAGAGGCGGGTGGCCTCGTCGCCTTCGGCGTAAATAATCTGCTTGCGGGGCACGGCGTGGGGCCGGCGGTCGGCCGAGAGGCTGGCTAGGCTGCCTGTTTGCTGGGCATCGGCCAGGAACTCGGGCAGGCCGTTGGCGCGCAGGTCGTAAGCGGGCTGGAGGTGCTGAAAGCGGCTGAGGCGGCCGCTCACGGCGCTCAGTAAGTCGCTCTTTTCGAAGGGCTTGGTGAGGTAGTCGTCGGCGCCCAGGGCCATGCCGCGGCGCAGGTCAGCGCGCTCGGTTTTGGCGGTGAGGAAGATGAAGGGCACGCCGGTGAGGCGCGGGTTTTGGTTGAAGATGTGCAGCACGCCGTAGCCGTCGAGCACGGGCATCATGATGTCGCACAGCACCAGGTCAGGACGCTCGGCCAGGGCCTGGGTCACGCCGGCCTGGCCGTCGGCGGCGGTGCGCACGGTGTAGCCGGTCAGCTCCAGAATCTCGGCGGTGTTTTCGCGGATGAAGTCGTTGTCCTCAATCAGCAGAATGGTTTTCATACGGAACGGTAATGGTGACGGTAGTGCCTTGACCCAGTGCGCTTTGCAGGGCAATGCGGCCGTGCAGCAGTTCCAGGTAGCGGGCAATAATGTAGAGGCCCAGGCCAGTGCCGGGCACGTTGGTGACGTTGCGGGCCCGGAAAAACCGCTCGAACAGGTGCGCCTGGTCTTCCTCCGAAATCCCTACCCCCTGGTCGGCCACGGTGAGCGTGAGCACACCCGCCTGGCAGGCGGCGGCCACCGCCACCACCGAATTTTTGCCCGAATACTTGAGGGCGTTGGAGAGCAGGTTGACCAGGATTTTGCGCAGCAGCGAGGGGTCGAGCCACAGGGGCTCCGGGCAGTCGGTGGTTTGCTCAATGCGCTGGCCGGGCTTGCGCAGGCTTTGCACATCGGCCACCACGTCGCGTAGCAGCGCGGGCAGGTCGAGGCGGGCCGGGTGGGCTTCAATTTTGCCCTCCTCGATGCGCCCCACCGATAGAAATTCCTCCAGAATATCGTTCAAATGCGTTACCGACGTGCGGATGCGCTCGATGTGGCGCAGGCGCTTGTCCTGCTGCTCGGTGGCCGGGTATTCGGCAATGAGCGCGGCCGAGGTGAGCACGGCCGTGAGCGGGGTGCGAAACTCGTGCGAGGCCATGCTCACGAAGCGCGACTTCAATTCGCCCAGCTCCTGCTCGGCGGCCAGGGCCTTGGCCAGCTCGTTTTTGCGCAGTTGCAGCTGCTCCAGGGTGTTCATGAGCGCGTGAGTGCGCTCGGTCACGCGCTGCTCCAGGTCGGCGTTGAGGGCAGCCACGCGCTGGCTGCCGGCAATGAGCTGCTGCTCAAACTCCTTCTTGTAGGTAATGTCGAGGATGTAAGACACGGCGTACAGCTCCTCATCGAGGTAAAAGTAGCTCAGGCTAACCTCGACCGGGAACACCGAGCCGTCGTGGCGCAAGCCTTGCAACTCGCCGTTGTGGGCCCCCATGGTGCGCACCTGCGGGCGCGCCGTGAACGACTCGCGCAATTTCTCGTGGCGGCGGCCGGCCGCCTGGGGCACCAGCACCTCAATGAGCTGGCCATCGAGCGCGCCGGCCGCGTAGCCGAACAGCTGGTGGGCCAGCTGATTGGCCGACAGATGCGGCCCCGCTCGTCGCACACTACAATGCCGATGGTGGCGTGCGTAAACACGGCCTCGAAGCGCCGCACGCTCTGAGCCAGCTCACGCTCGGCCTGCTGCAAGCGTCCCTGCTCACTGAGGCGAACCAGCAGGTAATCAGCACCCTTTACCTGAAAGGCCGTTAGCTCGATGCGCCCCCAGAACGCCGGGCCCTGGCGCCGGCCCACCTCGGCCTCCAGGGCCTGGGGCCCCACCCGTCGGGCCAGCTCACGCAGGTGCGCCCAGCGGGCGGGCGGCACGGCAGGGGTGGGCAGCACCGCGCGGGGTCAGCCAAAAAGGCCTCCTCGGAGGCGTACCCCAGCAGCCGCACCCCAGCCGGGTTGACGCGCATAAACCAGCCCACGGCCACGTCGTAAATGCCCACAAAATCGGGGGCCTGGGTGATGAGCACTTCGGCGGCGGCACTGCTAAAAGGGTCGCTGAGCATAGAAAAAAACGGGGTTAATCAACTCGGCTGCGCCAGTCCGGCGCAGCCGAATTGATGACTATCAAGCGGCGGTCTATCAGGCATCATGGCCGGGTGGGATGGGCCAAAATAATTTTGCTGCCCACTTCGACTTCCTGCCGCCCATGTCCATTGCCCTCTCCCCGCCCGACCTGCTGGCGCCCGCCGTGCTGTTGGTGCTGGTGCCGGCCGGCCGGGCCGGCCAGCTGCCCACCCTGGCTCAGCTCGACACCCTTCAGGGCCGCCTGGGCCCGGCCGTGCGGGTGCTGCGCCTCGACGACGGCGCCCACGCCAGCGTGGTGCGCAGCTTTGCCGTGGCGCAGCTGCCCGCCTGCGTGCTGGTGCGCGAAGGCATCGAGCTATGGCGGCAGCCCGGCTGGCCTGAGAACGATGTGCTCGTGGCCAGCCTGCTAGCGGCGGCAAGTGTGGGGTAAGTTGTTGGCAATTTATAGTTTGTGTTTTAAAGAGGATGCGCGGCGGGTCCGGTCCGCCGGCGTATTCAACACACAAAAATCGGCTTTTCCTACGCGCGCAGCCTTGACAAAAAGCAAGCGTTTACCTGATTTTAATCAGGCAAACGCTGCCCTGGACGCTAGCCGACCACCTGCCAACCGCAATCAAGCGCGGGCCTGACGCGCATCATGGCCCCGACGCAGTGGCGGCCGGAGCTTTGCGGCCCTACCCCCTTGTGTCCGCCCGTGCCCGTTATTCTCGAATCACCCGCCACTGACTTGGCCTGCGCCCATTGCGGCGATGTTTGCCCGGCCGAGCCGCTGCGGCTGGCCGAGTTGCCGTTTTGCTGCGCCGGCTGCCGCACCGTCTACGAGCTGCTGAATGACAACCAGCTCTGCACCTACTACGCCCTGGGCGAGCGGCCAGGGCTGAAAATCAAGGCAGTAGAGCTGCCTGGCCGCTTCGACTACCTGGCTTCGGAAGCTGTGCAGGCGCAGCTGCTCTCGTTTCGCTCGGCCGAGCGGGGTCGCCTCACGCTGCATGTGCCCCAGATGCACTGCACCTCCTGCATCTGGCTGCTGGAGCACTTGCCCCGGCTGCACGCCGGCGTGGTGGAAGCGCGGGTGCAGTTTTTGCGGAAGGAAATCACCATCACCTATTTACTAGCCGACATCAGCCTGCCCGAGGTGGTGCAGCTGCTGGCCTCGGTGGGCTACGAGCCGCAGATTACGCTGGCCGAGCTGGGCGCGCAGCCGCACCGCGCCAGCCACACCTTGTACTACCAGCTGGGGCTGGCGGCCTTCGCCTTCGGCAACGTGATGCTGCTGGCGCTGCCCGAGTACTTCTCGTTCGTGGAGGACTTGCAGGCCGGATTCGGGCGGTTCTTTGGGTACCTAAGCTTGGTGCTGGCGCTGCCGGTGCTGCTGTACAGCGCCCGCGGGTTTTTCCGTTCGGCCGGGCAGGGGCTGCGGCAGCGCCACATCAACCTCGATTTTCCCATCAGCCTGGGGCTGGCTTCATTGTTCAGCGTCAGTACGTTTGAGGTGCTGACGGGCCGCGGGCCGGGCTACTTTGACTCGTTTACCGGGCTGGTGTTTTTCATGCTGATTGGCAAGTGGGTGCAGCAGCGCACCTACGATGCGCTGCGCTTCGACCGCGACTACACGGCCTACTTCCCAGTGGCCGTGACGCGCCTCACGCCGGCCGGCGAGCAGTCCATTTCGGTGCAGGAACTGGCGGTGGGCCACCGCATCCGGGTGCGGCACCAAGAGGTTATTCCGGCCGATGCCGTGCTGCGGCGCGGCGCGGGCCAAATCGATTACTCATTCGTGTCGGGCGAGAGCACCCCGGTAACCCGCGCCGCCGGCGACCTGGTGTACGCCGGTGGCCGGCAGCTGGGCGAGGCCCTGGAGCTGGAAGTGGTGCGCGGCGTGTCGCAGGGCTACCTCACCCAGCTCTGGAACAACCCCGCCTTCACCAAAGACGCCGCCGGCCCCACCCTCGAAACCTACGCCAACCGCGCCGGCCGCTACTTCGTGGCCCTCACGCTGCTGCTGGCCGCCGGCACGCTGGCCTACTGGGCCCCGCGCGACCAGGCCACGATGTGGCGGGCCTTCACGTCGGTGCTGGTTATTGCCTGCCCGTGCGCGCTTTCGCTGGCCACGCCCTTCGCCCTAGGGGCGGCGCTGCGGGTGCTGGGCCGCCACAAGCTCTACCTCAAAAACGCCGCCGTCATCGAAACCCTGGCCCGGGCTGACACGCTGGTGTTCGACAAAACCGGCACCCTCACCGACCCCACGCAGTCGGCTGTGCAGTACCACGGCCGGCCGTTATTGCCGCTTGAAAAGCAGCTTATTGCTACCGCGGCAGCGCAGTCTACGCACCCCCTCAGCCAGCGCCTGGCCCGCGAGCTGGCCACCGAAGCCGTGCCCCTGGCCACCTGCCAGGAGTACCCCGGCCAGGGCCTCAGCGCCACGGCCGCCAGCGGGCAGGCGCTGCGGCTAGGATCGGCGGCGTTTGTAGGAGCTAGCGCCAGCGGACCGGAAGGCACCCCCGAAACCTGCGTGCACGTAGCACTGGACGGTGAACTGACAGGTTATTTCACCTTTCGCAACGTGTACCGCCCGGCCCTACCGGCCGTGCTAACGGCCCTGAGCCAGCGCTACCGCCTGGCCGTGCTTTCGGGCGATACCGACGCCGAGGGCCCCCGGCTGCGCGCCCTATTCGGCCCAGCGGCGGAACTGCGCTTCGGCCAGTCGCCCGCCGATAAGCTCGCCTACGTCGCCGCCGAGCGCGCCCTGGGCCACACCGTGGTGATGATTGGCGATGGCCTGAACGACGCCGGGGCCCTGCGCGCCGCTAACGCGGGCATCGCCCTCACCGACACGCTCACCAACTTCTCACCCGCCTGCGACGCCATTTTGGAAGCTGTCGAACTGGGGCGGCTGGCCACATTTCTGGGCTTCTCGCGGGCCTGCCTGCGGGCGGTGCTGGCCACGTTTGCGCTCTCGCTGTGCTACAACGCCGTGGGGCTGACGCTGGCCGTGCAGGGGCATTTCACGCCCATCGCGTCGGCCATTCTCATGCCCCTCAGCTCGCTCAGCGTGATGGTGATGGCCACTTTGCTGGTACGCTGGGCGGCCCGACGCTATCAATTATAATGCTGATTTTATGACTATTATCTTTCTATTGATTGGCCTCAGTTTACTAGTGGCACTCACGTTTCTGGCGGCTTTCCTGTGGGCGGTGCGCAGCGGGCAATACGACGACGCCTACACGCCCTCCGTACGGATGCTGTTTGAGGATGAACCGGAGTTGAGGCCGTAGCTGACTGCTGGCTTGGAACGGATAACTACCTGCATAGGCAATTACCTTCAACGCATTCTTTGTTCTGAGCTAAAAACCGAGCTATTTATGCAGGGCTTCACTTGTTCCCGGTGTGGCGAGTTTCATGAGGAGATGCCCCTGTGCTTCGGAGCGGAATTCCCCGATTATTATTTCAGCGTTCCGCCGGAAGAAAGAGCTGATAGGGTCGAATGCACGGAGAGCCTTTGCGTAGTAGATGAAGCTTACTTTTTCATTCGAGGACGCGTCGAAATTCCAATTGTTGATTCAGCTGAGGTATTCTGCTGGAACGTTTGGGTAAGCGTGAGCGAAGAAAATTTTCTTCGGACAAACGAAAGGTGGAATGACCTGGACCGCGAGAACGAGCCCGCCTATTTCGGTTGGTTTCAAACTGTGTTGCCAGGCTACCCCGATACGCTCAATATCAAGGCGGTAGCGTACACCCAAAAAGTCGGCATTATCCCTCAAATTGAGGTGATTGACGAAGCCCATCTCCTGGCAGTGGAACAACGCCAGGGCATTACTTGGCAACGGGTACATGAACTGGTGGAAGCAGCTATGCATGACTGAAGAAGTAAGGCCGGACGCGTTTGATATCAATCAAGCCGGGGCTTAAGCGGCGTCATGTGGCCTGGCGGGGGCAGGCGGGACCTTTGGAGCAGTAAATCACCTACTTCTCAGGGCATGCAAGCCGAACTCGAACTACCCGCCACCCGGCCGCGGCCGACGGCCCTACCCCCTCCCGCGCGGGGCGTGGAGTCGTTTTTCTACGACAATAAGATTGTCCGCGACTTTGGCGTGGCCACCGTTATCTGGGGCATTATCGGGATGCTGGTGGGGGTCATTGTGGCCTTCGAGCTGGCCCGGCCCGAGCTGAACGTGACGCGCTACACCACCTTTGGGCGCCTGCGGCCGCTGCACACCAATGCCGTCATTTTCGCCTTCGTGGGCAACGGTATTTTCACGGGCGTGTACTATTCGTTGCAGCGGCTGTGCAAGGCCCGGATGTTTTCCGACGTACTTAGCAAAATACACTTTTGGGGCTGGCAGCTCATCATCGTGTCGGCCGTTATTTCGCTGCCGCTAGGGTACACTACTAGCAAGGAATACGCCGAGTTGGAGTGGCCGATTGACATCGCCATTACCCTGATTTGGGTGGTGTTTGGCTGGAATATGTTCGGCACCATTGCCCGGCGGCGCGAGCGGCACTTGTACGTGGCCATCTGGTTTTACATCGCCACGTTCATCACGGTGGCCGTGCTGCACATCGTGAACTCGATGGCGCTGCCGGTGAGCTTTATGAAAAGCTACTCGATGTACGCCGGCGTGCAGGACGCGCTGGTGCAGTGGTGGTACGGCCACAACGCGGTGGCGTTTTTCCTCACCACGCCCTATCTGGGCATGATGTACTACTTTCTGCCCAAGGCAGCCGAGCGCCCGGTGTATTCTTACCGGCTCAGTATCATTCACTTCTGGGCCCTAATTTTCATTTACATCTGGGCCGGGCCGCACCACTTGCTCTACACCGCCCTGCCCGACTGGGCCCAGAGCCTGGGCGTGGCCTTCAGCATCATGCTGATTGCGCCGAGCTGGGGCGGCATGATAAACGGCCTGCTGACGCTGCGCGGCGCCTGGGACCGGGTGCGTACCGAGCCGGTGCTCAAGTTTTTTGTGGTCGCCATTACGGCCTACGGCATGGCCACCTTCGAGGGCCCCATGCTGGCGCTGAAGAACGTGAACGCCATCGCGCACTTCACCGACTGGATTGTGGCCCACGTGCACGTGGGGGCCCTGGGCTGGAACGGCTTCCTCACCTTCGGAATGCTGTACTGGTTGTGGCCGCGCCTCTACCGCACGCCGCTGTTTTCCAAGAAGCTGGCCAACACGCACTTCTGGCTGGGCACGCTGGGCATTTTGTTCTACGCGCTGCCGCTGTACTGGGCCGGCTTCACGCAGGGGCTGATGTGGAAGCAGTTCAACGCCGAGGGCATGCTGCAATACCCCAACTTTCTGGAAACGGTTCTGCAAATCGTGCCGATGTACTATTTGCGCGGCATGGGCGGGGTGCTATACCTCAGCGGCGTATTCCTGATGATGTACAATTTGTACCAGACCGCCAAAGCCGGCACGCTGCTGGCTAATGAGCCCGCCCAGGCCCCGGCGCTACTGCCCGAAGCCCAGGACCCGCACGCCAAGGGCGGCCACTGGCACCGCTGGATTGAGCGCCGCCCGGTGCAGCTCAGCATCGGGGCCACGGTGGCCATCGCCATCGGCGGAGCCGTGGAAATGGTGCCCACCTTCCTGGTCAAGAGCAACGTGCCCACCATTGCTGCGGTGCACCCCTACCGGCCGCTGGAGTTGCAGGGCCGCGACCTCTACATCAAGGAGGGCTGCTCGAACTGCCACACCCAGATGGTGCGCCCGTTTCGCTCCGAAACCGAGCGCTACGGCGAGTACTCCAAGGCGGGCGAGTTTGTGTACGACCGTCCCTTTTTGTGGGGCAGCAAGCGCACCGGGCCCGACCTGCACCGCGTGGGAGCCAAGTACCCCAACTCGTGGCACTACAACCACATGATGGACCCCACCAGCATGTCGCCGGGCTCCATTATGCCCGCCTACCCGTGGCTGTTTGATAATCAACTGGATAATAGCACGCTGCCGGCCAAAATCCGGGTCTTGCAAAAGCTGGGCACTCCTTACCCCGCCGGCTTCGACCGCCTAGCCGTGGCCGACGCCGAAACCCAGGCCCGCGGTGTGGCCGCCGCCCTCAAAACGGAGGACATCGACGTGAAATCGGACCGCGAAATCGTGGCCCTCATCGCCTACCTCCAGCGCCTGGGCACCGACATCAAGGTGAAGCCCGCGCAGGTGGCCGCCACGGCGGCGCAGTAGCGGCGGGGCCGCGCTCTCCTTAACTCACTCATTACCATGGAAAAGAATGTTTTGCAATCCATCGCGGGCATCACGATTTACCCGCTCATCTCCTTCGGTATTTTCTTCCTCTTTTTCACGGCCCTGCTGGTGTACGTGCTGGTGGCCAACAAACAGCACCTGCACACCATGAGCCAGCTGCCGCTAGCCAGCGACGACGAAGAAACGCTCAAAACCACCCTTAACCATGACATTATATGCTAACGCTCCGCTCTTTCTCGCTGACTTCTTTGGGCCTGCTCACCGGCTTTATGGCCGCTGCCCAAACGCCTAATGCTGGTCCTACGCCCACTACTCTCCTGAGTTGGGTGGTGTGGTTCCTGGCCGGTTTGGTGCTGCTGATGGCCGTCATGACCGCCGGTTCGGTGACTTCGGCCGCCCAGCGCCGCTACGAGGCTGAGCAAGGCCAGCCGACTGCTGCTGAAGTCGCTATGGCAGCGGCGGCACCGATTGAAGTGGCTGCGGCCCCGGCCCTCACGACCGAAGCTGCTCCGCAGGTGGCCACCATCGAAGAGGCTGTTTACGCATGATACGGCCCCGGCAAGCACTACTGGCGGCCGGCGCGGTGCTGCTGGCCACCCGCCCCGCCCTGGCCCAAACGGCGGCAACCAGTACCCCCGCGGCGGCCGACTCGAATTATGCGCTGGTCTGGTTCCTGCTGAGCACGCTGGTACTGGTGGGGATGGTGTTTCTGGTGTTGTTCGTGGCGCTCATTAGCTGGATGCGGCCG
>NZ_MDZA01000430.1 GCF_001816125.1 Hymenobacter coccineus
GGGGGCGCTGGGCATGGGGCGGGGCAGGCGCGGGCGGCGGCCGGGCAGCCCCTTCTGCTCCCAGGTACCGCGCTGCTTGGGGCACTTGTCGTATTTATCGCTCACTTGGTCGCCGTCGCGGTCTTTGGGGCGGTGGCGGTGCAAGGCCAGGGCCCAGCCGAAATAAAAATCGGCGCCCGTGGCGGTGGTCAAGCCAAAAACTCCGCCCAGGTTGTCCGACCCCACAAACAGGGGCCCGAGCCGTACCAGGGCCCCTACCTGGAAGTTCTGGTAGTTGTTGGCCCAAATGAGCGGCACTGCTACTTCGGCGCGGCTGAATTCGAGGCGCGGCGTGAGGGCCAGCGCGCTGGGCGTGCGGCTGCCGACGGTGCGGGCTGGCAGCAGGCTCTGCGTCCACAGCACGCCCGCGTACAAGTGGTTGGCCAGGCGGTAGTCGGCCGTGACGCGCAAGGCGGCGGGCAAGTAGCTGGTGAAGCGCCGGGCTTGGCTGCGCAGGCCCACCAAGCGTTCGAGCGTGGGGCCCACCGAAGAGAGGGGATTGAACGTGAGCGTGTCGAGCTGGCCCAGCTGCACGGTGCGGGTATTGGCCAGCGCCGCCCGGTGCACGTACCGCTCGTTGGCGTACTGGAGGGCCCCCACGTCGGTGAGGGCCACCCCCACGCGCAGCCGGTACTTGTTCTGGGTCGGGTCGTCGCGGTCGGTGCCGTCCATGCGGTACTGGTACTGCGCGGGCTGGGGCCGCCATTCGTAGGTGAAGCCCAGGTCGGCGCCGTAGCCTTGGCCCAGGCGCTGGCTGCCGTAGCGTGCGCCGAGGCCCTGGCCGTCCCGCTCATACGCCTGGGTGTCGGTGTAGCCGTAGCTCACGCTGGGGCTGCGCAGCTGCAGGCTGTCGCGGCCGTACACCTGGTAGCCGGTGCCCTCGTTGAGCACATAGCCGCCGCCCAGCCCCACGAGGTACTTTAGCGTGAGGCCGCCCTTGAAAAAGTGCACCGGGTTGGGCGCGAAGGTGCGGGCGTACGTGAGGGCGAATTCGTGGTAACTGTTGAGGTGGAGGTTGAAGCGGTTGTCTTCGAGCACCTGGTTGGCCAGGCCCAGGCGGTCGGCGTCGCCCAGGCCGTGGCGGGCCAGGCGGGCCAGGCTTTCGCTCACGTTGCTGGCCTGCCCAAACGCCCGCGGTTGGTGAAGGCCAGGGCCGCGCGGGGCCCCAGGGCCAGCATCAGCGACGGCAAGCGCACTTCCGCGCTGGCGCCGCCTGTTTTGGGGGCCCCGTTCAGCCGTTCCCGGAGGTATTCTTTCTTGAACGAAAAACCCTCTTGCCAGGGCCGCTGGGGCAGGTCGAGTTGCAGGTAGTTGTTGTAGAAATTAACGTCGCCCCCCGCCAGATTCAAGTAAAAGGACGTGCGCGCGTCGGCTATGGCGCTGGGGTTGACGTAGGCCGTGTTGGTGCCAGCGTAGTTGCTGTGGGTCAGCCCAATCCATCCCTGGCCCGCAACTGGTGGGGCAGCCGCTAGCCAGAATAGCCCAGCGCACGCGGCGCCCCGGCGAAAAACGAAAGGAGGTAGCGGTGCATTCACGGGCGTAAGGGGTTGGGGATGGAAGCACCGCCTGCGCCGGGGTTGCGGGTGGCGGCCGCAAAGGCTGGCCAGCGCCCGGCGCACGCGGGCCGTAGGCCGCCGCCGCTAACAGCGGCAGCGCCTACGCCAAGCAAAGGTCCCCCAAGCTGTTGTATATAAAAATACCTATTTAAAGGTATATTTATCTGGTGCGCCGCCGCCGCCGGGCCGCGCTGCGCCCAGCGGCGGCGGCGCACCGGTTCAAATCAAATCGAACGCCCGGGCGTACTGCCCCAGCTCGAACACCGACTCGGCTTGCAGCTTGCGGCGCAGGTTGCGGCGGTGGGTTTCGGCGGTTTGGGGCGAGATGAACAGGTGGCCGGCGCTTTCCTGCGCCGTTTGGCCCAAGGCCACGCCGCGCAATATTTCACGCTCGCGCCGCGTCAGGGTGGCAAAGCGGGTGTGGTGGCTGCGCAAAAAGTTGTTCTCATCGAGCAGCCGCTGCACTTTGTGCGTGACGTGGCTGGCGGGTTCGATGGCGTGGGCCAGGGTGGTGGTCAGCAGCGGCCGGCCGTCGGTGCCGCGCAGCAGCAGGCGCGTGGCGCTGAGGTACCAGGCAAACGGGGCCCCGGGGCCGGTGCGCACCTGCTGGAAAAACGAAATGCTCTGGTTCAGGTCGTTCTGTTCCAGCAGCGCAAATATTTTGGGTACGTAGTCTTGCGCCTCTTGCACATTGAAGTACCGCGCGAAATAGTCGGGGCCCAGGGCGCGCAGCTCGGCCAGCGTGGTGTTCAGCTCCTGCAAGCCGTTGGCCGACATGTACACGACCGTCGTCGTGCGGATGTTGTGAAGGATGGTTACCCCCGGGTAGAAGCCGTCCGTTGCCGCAACCTCGCGGATTTTGGCCTCAATCAATTCCTCGTCAATCGTCATGGTAGCGGAGCCACACGCCAGGGCCCCAGCGGCCCAGCGCATTAGGCCCCGCTAACATAGTGAAGAGCGAATGAAAATTTGCACTAACGCCCCACGTAGGTGGCCGGCGTCAGGGCCCGCAGCTCGGCCTTCACGCCGTCGGCCACGTTCAATTCCTCCACGAAGCGGGCGATGGTGGCGGCCGAAATGGCCTCGCCGGTGCGCGTGAGCTGCTTAAGGGCGTTGTAGGGGTCGGGGTAGTTTTCGCGGCGCAGGATGGTTTGGATGCCCTCGGCCACCACGGCCCAGTTGGCCTCCAGGTCGCGGGCCAGGGCGGCTTCGTCGAGGGCCAGCTTGCCCAGGCCGCGCAGCAGCGAGTTCAGGGCGATGAGCACGTGGCCCAGCGGCACGCCCAGGTTGCGCAGCACCGTCGAGTCGGTCAAATCTCGCTGGAGGCGCGAGATGGGCAGCTTGGCAGCGAAGTGCTCCAGCAGCGCGTTGGCCACGCCCAGGTTGCCCTCGGCGTTCTCAAAATCGATGGGGTTCACCTTGTGCGGCATCGCCGACGAGCCCACCTCGCCGGCCTTCACCGTTTGGCGGAAGTAGCCCATGGCGATGTACTGCCACACGTCGCGGCACAGGTCGATGAGGATGGTGTTCAAGCGCTTCACGCCGTCGCAGAAGGCTGCCAGGTTGTCGTAGGGCTCAATTTGGGTGGTGGGGAAGGTGCGGGTCAGGCCCAGCGTTTCCTCCACAAACTGCCGGGCGAAGCCGTGCCAATCGGTGTCCGGGTAGGCCACGAAGTGCGCGTTGAAGCCGCCCGTTGCCCCGCCGAACTTGGCCGCGTAGGGCACCTGAGCCAGCAGCGCCAGCTGGCCTTCGAGCCGGGCCACGAACACCTCTATTTCCTTGCCCAGCCGGGTGGGGGAGGCGGGCTGGCCGTGGGTGCGGGCCAGCATCGGGATGGGGCCCCAGGCAATGGCCAGCGCCGTGAGGCGGCCCGTGACGGTGGCAAACTGGGGCCCCAGCGCGTCGGCCCAGGCGTCCTTCAGGCTCAGCGGAATGGCCGTGTTGTTCACGTCCTGCGAGGTCAGGCCGAAGTGGATGAACTCCAAGGAATCGCCCAGGCCGAGCTTCGTGAACTCGTCGCGCAGGAAGTACTCCACCGCCTTCACGTCGTGGTTCGTCACGGCCTCGTGGGCCTTGATGGCCTGGGCCTGCTCCTCGCCAAATTCGGCGTAGAGCCGGCGCAGGGCCGGAAATGCATCGGCCGAAACGCTGCTCAGCTGCGGCAGCGGCAGTTGGGCCAGGGCGATGAAGTACTCCACCTCGACCCGCACGCGGTAGCGCATCAGGGCCAGTTCGGAGAAGTAGGGGGCCAGGGCGGCCGTGGTACGGTGGTAGCGCCCGTCGAGGGGCGAGAGGGCGGTGAGGGGCGAAAGCATGGCGCAAAAGTAGGGCCTCCGGCCGGCGGGGCCCCCGCCACGGCGCCCGCGCCCGGGCCAGGGGCCCCGCGTTCTGCCTACCTTTGGCCCCGACTACCCGAACCCATTTTTCTGCTCTGTGCGCATTTCCCCTTCCACCAAACGGATTCTCATCGGCGTGGCGGGCGCTTTCGTGGTGCTGCTGCTGCTGGCGTTCGGCATTTTTCAGTGGAAGCGCCAGCAGTTGCTGGCCTACGCCCTGCGCGAGGTGAAGGCCCGTGTGGAGCGCAAATACCCCGTGACGCTGGCCCTGGGCCCCGCCCAGTTCACCGACCTCAACACGGTTGAAATCAAGGGCATGAGCCTCGTGCCCACCGCCCGCCCCGCCGACACGCTGCTCACCGCGCGCCGCCTGCAGGCCAGCCTCAGCATCCGGTCGCTGTTTGCCGGGCGACCGGTGTTTTCGGACTTGCAAATCCAGCACGCCCGCCTCACGGCCCATAAAACGGCCACCACCGACAACTTCGGCTTCTTGCTCAATAAAAAGAAGCAGCCGGCCGCGGCTCCGCGCAACGACGCCGCCGGCCGCAACTACGGCCTGCTGCTCAACCAATTGCTCGAAGCCGGCTTCGACAACGTGCCCGGTCAGGCTGACTTCCAAGACTTTGTGGTGCGCTACGACAGCCCGCGCCACCAGGCCCTGCTGGCCCTGCCGCGCCTGCAAATTGCCGACGGTGACATCAGCGGCCGCCTCACGGCCACCATCGACTCGGTGGTGAACGAGCTGGGCATCAACGGCCACGTCGAGGCTGGCGACTACGCCCTCACGGCGCGCGTGTTTGGGGTGGGCAGCCCCGTGCAGCTGCCCTACGTGCCGCGCCGCTTCGGGGCCCTGGTAAGCTTCGACACGGTGCTGGTGCGCATGGCGGGCAAGGATTTTTCCGACGACGACACCGGGGGCAAGCTCACGGTGCGCGGCTCGCTGGCGGCCCGCAACTTCAGCCTCTACCAGCCCCGGCTGGGTTCGGAAGACATTGTGGTGCACCGCGGGCAGCTCGATTTTGTGGCCGCGCTGGGCCGCGCCACCGTGGCCCTGGAAGAAGGCTCCCGCGTGGTGCTCAACGACTTGGTGTTTCACCCCGAAATTTCGGTGCGCCTCAAGCCCAAGCTGGCCGTGCGCCTGCGCATCGACTCCGACGCGGCCCCCACCAACGCCTTTTTCGCTTCCCTGCCCGAGGGCATGTTCGACGTGGTGGCCGGCACCCAGGGCACGGGTACGCTGGCCTACCACCTGCGCGCCGACGTGGACCTGGCCAACGTCGACAGCCTGCACCTCAACTCGTCGCTGCAAGCCAGCAAAGATTTCCGCATCACCCGCTTCGGGGCCGAAGACCTAGGCAAGCTCAACGGCGACTTCGCCTACACCGCCTACAACGACAAGGGCGACTCGCTGCGCACCTTCCCCGTGGGGCCCTCCAACCCCGATTTTACGCACTACGACGACGTGGCCGGCTACCTGAAATCGGCCATCATGACGGCCGAAGACCCGCGCTTTCTCACCCACCGCGGCTTCATGGAGAAGGCCTTTGTGAACGCCGCCATCCAGGACATTAAGGAGAAGCGCTTCGCCCGCGGCGGCAGCACGCTCAGCATGCAGCTGGTGAAAAACGTGTTCCTGAACCGCCAAAAAACCGTGGGCCGCAAGGCCGAGGAGATGCTGATTGTGTGGCTCATCGAAAACACGCGCCTCGTGAGCAAGCAGCGCATGTTCGAAGTCTACCTCAACATCATCGAGTGGGGCCCCAGCAACTACCGCTGGCCCAGCGGCAAGCGCGGCGTGTACGGCGTGAAGGAGGCCGCCCTATTCTACTACGGCAAGCGCCCCAGCGAGCTGAACCTGCCCGAGAGCCTGTACCTGGCCAGCATCATCCCCAAGCCCAAGTACTACCGCTTCTCCTTCAACAGCTACGGCAGCCTGCGCTCCAGCACGCGCTACTTCTTCAAGCTGATTGCCGACATCATGGCCAATAGGGGCTTGATTTCGGAAAATGACCGCGACAACCTGACCTACGGCGTGAACCTCAACGGCCCGGCCCGCGGCTACATCGTTACGGCCCGCGACACCACCCGCACCGTGTCGCCGGCGACAGCAGCCAGTTCGAATCCATCAACCTGATTGACCTGCTGAACACCGCCAAGGACGCCGACGCAACCCCCGCGGCCGGCGCTGCTCCCAGCACCGCGCCCGCCGAGGCCCCGAAATAGGGCCCCGGGCTAAAAAAAGGAAAGGGCCGCCTTGCATATTGCAGGGCGGCCCTTTCGGTTTTAGTAACGTTTTTTCAAATAAGAAACCGCACAAGATAGGCGGTCATTTTAAACCGCCTCCAGGCCGCTTGGGCCCGCCACGGCTGGGGCCCCTGCGGGCTTCGGCTTGGGGCGCAGCCAGCTGCTAATTTTCATTTGCAGCACGCCAAAAAAGGCTTCCTGCACGATGCCCTTCGACATTTTAGAGGTGCCGCGGGTGCGGTCGGTGAAGATGATGGGCACCTCCTTGATCTTAAAGCCGAGCTGGAAGGCACGCCACTTCATCTCAATCTGGAAGGCGTAGCCCACGAAGCGGATGCGGTCGAAGTCGATGGCGCGCAGCACCCGCGCCGTGTAGCACTTGAAGCCCGCCGTGGCGTCGCGGATGGGCATGCCGGTCACGAAGCGCACGTACCACGAGGCGTAGTACGACATGAGCACGCGCTCCATCGGCCAGTTCACCACGTTGACGCCCTGGATGTAGCGCGAGCCGATGGCCACGTCGTAGCCCTCCACGGCGCAAGCGTTGTAGAGGAGCACGAGGTCGTCGGGGTTGTGCGAAAAGTCGGCGTCCATCTCGAACACGTAGCCGTAGCCGCGGGCCAGGGCCCACCGGAACCCGTGGATGTAGGCCGTGCCCAGGCCCTGCTTGCCGGGCCGCTCCTCCAGAAACAGGCGGCCCGGAAACTCGGCCTGCAAGCCGCGCACAATGGCCGCCGTGCCGTCGGGCGAGCCGTCGTCGATGACCAGCACGTCGAACGCCCGCGGCAAGCCCATCACTTTGCGCACGATTTGCTCGGCGTTCTCGCGCTCGTTGTAAGTAGGGATCAGGACGAGGCCGTTGTTCATTAGCGGCAAAGATAGGGGCAGTGGCCCCGTGTGGGCCCTGGGGCTACTGGCTGGGGCCCCAGCGCGGCTAGCCCTGGGGCCCTGGAAAGGCACAAAAAAAATTAAAAAGTTGCTATGACGTAAAAGGACGTCATGGTATGTCGTATATTTACGTCATACTCGAATCCCGCCCGATGACTCACGCCAAAACCGCTGCTTTCACTGCCGACCAGCAGCAGCTGGCCCGCATGGCCAAGGCGCTGGCCCACCCGGCGCGGGTGGCCATCATTCAGCTGCTGGCCAGTAAGCAAACGTGCATTTCCGGCGACATCGCGGCCGAGCTGCCGCTGGCGCGCACCACCGTGGCGCAGCACCTGCAGGAGCTGAAGGCGCTGGACTTGATCCGCGGCGAGATTGACGGGCTCACCGTCTGCTACTGCCTCAACACCGCGCTGCTGCGCCAGGTGCAGCAGCACTTCGCCAACTTCTTCCTCGAAGCCACCGCCACCGACTGCCACCCGACGCGGCTTGTGCCTGCTAAGCCCGGGGCCCCACTCGCTAAAAAAAATTGCCATGAAAATCTCCGAATTGAAGGCCGCCCTGCCAACGCTGACGGCCGTGAACTTCAAGTTGCCCAGCGGCGTGTACCTGCCGGCCCACTTCCACGTAACGGAAGTGGGGCTGGTAACCAAGCACTTCGTGGATTGCGGCGGCGTCGAGCGCACCGAAACCGCGGCCAACTTTCAGCTCTGGGAAGCCGGCGATTACGACCACCGCCTAGGGCCCCAAAAATTCCTGCGCATCCTCCAGCTGGCGGAAAAAATTCTGGGCCATGCTGACCTCGACATTGAGGTGGAGTACCAGCAGGCCACCATCGGCAAGTTTGGCCTGGCCTTCGACGGGACGGATTTCCTGCTCACCCCCAAGCAAACGGCCTGCCTAGCGCCCGACGCCTGCGGCGTGCCGGAGCCCCTCTTTGCCCTGCCCCAGCTGCAAGTGGCCGGCTGCACGCCGGGCGGGGGCTGCTGCTAATCTTCTTTTCCTTCGCCTTCACGCCATGACGATTGCCTTTTTCTCCGACGTGCACGGCAACCTGCCGGCCCTGCAAGCGGTGCTGGCCGACCTCGACCAGCGGCGGCCCGACCTGGTATTTTGCTTGGGCGACCTAGTGGGCTACGCGCCCTGGCCCAACGAGGTGGTGGCCGAAATCCGGCGGCGCGGCATCCCCACGCTGGCCGGTAACTACGACCAGGACATTGGCCTGGCCAGCAGCGACTGCGGCTGCGCCTACAAAACCGACGCGGAAAAAGCTCTGGGGGCCCAAAGCATTGCCTACACTAACGCCGTAGTGGGCCCTGACGAGCGCCGCTACCTGCGCCTGCTGCCCAAGCATATGCGGCTTGATTTCCAGGACGAGCCCGCGACGCTCAGCCTCTTGATGGTGCACGGCTCGCCCCGCAAAATCAACGAGTACCTGTTCGAAGACCGGCCCGAGCAAAGTATGCTGCGCGTGCTGGCAGAGGCCGGGGCCGACGTGCTGTTGTTTGGCCACACCCACAAGCCCTACCACCGGGCCCTGCCGTACCCGCACGAAGGCGAAACCCGCTACCGGCACGCCCTCAACATCGGCTCGGTGGGCAAGCCCAAAGACGGCGACCCCCGCGCCGCCTACCTGCTGCTGCACCTCGACCAGCAAACGACCCTAACCGACCCGACCGGCCTGCGCAGCGAGTTCGTGCGCGTGGCCTACGACGTGGAGCGGGCCGCGACGGCCGTGGAGGCCTCTCCGCTGCCGAATGAATACGCCGACATGCTGCGCCGCGCTTACTAACCCCAGAATTGCTCTAAGCACAATTAAACCGCAAAATCATCAATGCCATGACGTTGCAACCCCTCGCCGCTGCGCACTGGCCCCAGGCCAGCGCCATCTACGAAGCTGGCATTGCCACCGGCCACGCCACGTTTGCCACCGGGGCCCCCACCTGGGCCGCGTGGGACCGCGACCACCTGCCGCACAGCCGCCTTGTGGCCCTGGCCGCCGGTGGGCAGGTGCTGGGGTGGGCGGCGCTGTCGGCCGTGTCGGGCCGCTGCGTGTACGCCGGCGTGGCCGAAGTGAGCGTGTACGTAGCCGCCGCGGCCCGGGGCCAGGGCGTGGGCCGAGCATTGCTGGGGGCCCTGGCGGCGGCATCCGAAGCCGCGGGCATCTGGACGCTGCAAGCCGGCATTTTCCCCGAAAACACGGCCAGCCTAGCCCTACACGCCGCCTGCGGTTTCCGGGAAGTGGGCCGGCGCGAACGCATCGGCCAAATGGCCGGCGTGTGGCGCGACACCCTGCTGCTGGAGCGCCGCAGCAGCATTATTGGCTGCTCTTAGCCAATCATTTTCTGATCCTAAATTTACCTGTACCTACTTGCTGCCACCGCTCGCGGATAAGGACAGTGTGGAACTAGTGCGGCGCTTAGGCTGGGGCCCCAGCGGCTAGCGCCCGGGCCGTGGCGCGGGCGTGGCGCACCACGTCGGGCACGCCCACGCCCGCCTGCCAGTTGGCCACGGCCACAATACCATCGGCCTCCAGGGCCGCCACTGCCGCCCGCGCGGGCCCAATGGCGGCGTCAAACTGCGGAATGCTGCGCGGCCAGTAGTAGCGGCTTTGCCAGGTGGGGGCCCCAGTAATGCCGTAAAAGGTAGCCAGTTCGGCGTGCACTGCCGCCAGCTGCTCGGCTTCGGGCTGGGCTGCTGCCGCTGCGTACTGAGTGCCGCCCACGAAGGTGGTGAACAGCACCTGGCCCGCCGGTACCCGGTCGGGGTAAAGGCTGCTGGTCCAGAGCGAGCCGGCGGCGTAGGCGCCCTCCGCTTTGGGGTGCAGGGCCCCGAATCCCTCTAGCGGGTGCGTCACGGCGGCGCGGGCGTAGGCCGAGTACACCACGGCCATGGGCGGGTAGTGCACCGCCGCCAGCGCGGCGGCGGCGGCGGGAAACAGCCCCGCCAGCAGCGGTGCGGCGGCGTAAGTGGGCAGCGCCAGCACGAGGTGCGTGTAGGGCCCCCGCACCGCGCCGCCCGCCTGAAACGAATAGGTGCCATCGGCGGCCCGCGCCAGCGCCGTGGCGTGGGCCCCAGGGTGGTAGTGGGTGAGGCGAGTGGCCAGCGCGTCGGTGAGGGCCTGCACGCCGCCCCGCAGCGTGACGACGCGCCGCCGCCCCACGCCCTTGCCGGCCTTGGCCAGGCCGCGCAGCACCGAGCCGTGCGCCTGCTCTAGGGCAGCCAGCTGCGGAAACGTGTGGCGCAGCAGCAGCTGGGTGGGGTCGCCGGCGTAGATGCCGGCCACGAACGGGTTCACGGCGTAGTCCACGATTTCCGAGCCGAAGCGCCGGGTGAAAAACGCGGCCACGGTTTCGTCGGCGTCCGGGGCCCGGCGGTTTCAGGAATTCGCGCAGCAGCCGCCACTTGCCTTTCAGGCTAAAAAAGCTGCTCCGGAGCAGCGCGGGCGGCGAGCCGGGCAGCTCGCGGTAGCTGCCGCCGCGCAGCACGTAGCGGCGCTGGCCCACGGCGGCCGTGTCCTGCACTTGGTCGTCAAGGCCCAGCTCGTCAAACAATTCGGCCAGCTCGGGGCTGAGCTGGAGCGAGTTGGGGCCCGCTTCGAGCAGGTAGCCTTCGGGCTGGTTCAGGCTGAGCAGGTTGCCGCCGGGCCGTGCCTCGGCCTCAAATAAATCGTAGGCGACGCCAGCTTGCTGCAAGTACCAGGCGCAGGTGAGGCCGGCGAGGCCGCCGCCGAGGAGGGCGATTTTCATTCCGCAAAGGTCGGGCCCCGCCCGTAGCTTTGCCCCATGACGGGCCCCCACAAAGCAATTTTCCTCGACCGCGACGGTGTATTGAACAACGAAACCGGCGAATACGTGTGGCAGGCCGCGCAGTTCGTCGTCAGCCCCGGCGTGCCCGGGGCCCTGGCGCGCCTCAAAGCCGCGGGCTACCACCTCATCGTCGTCACCAACCAAGCGGGCATTGCCAAGGGCCTCTACACCGGCGCCGACGTGCAGGCCCGCCACGCCCAGCTGCAAGCCGCCTGCGGCGACGTGCTGGATGCGCTGTACTTCAGCGACAACCACCCCAGCGTGAGCGAATCCATCTTCCGCAAGCCCGACTCGGGGATGCTGGAAAAAGCCGTGGCCCGCTTCACCCTCGACCCCGCCCAGTGCTGGATTGTGGGCGACCGGGTGCGCGACATGCAGGCCGGAGCCCGGCTGGGCGTGCGCGGCATCCTGGTAGGCCACACCGAAATAGGGGCCCACACGCCGTATGCTGTTGATTTAGCGGCCGCTACGGATATGATTTTGGGCGATGTAGCGCGGACTTTGTAGTCCGCGGCTCTGAGCAGTCGCTGAACAGTTCGTAGTGTGAACTCTGCGCGGTTGAACGGTCGCCGAACGGCGGGACGAAACGCAACGCGCGGACTCGCAGCGTCCACGCTACGGCCGGGCGGCCATCGGTAGGACGAAGCGAGAGCCGCAGACTACAAAGTCCGCGCTACAAAAAAAGGCCGGTTTCCCATGTTGGAAACCGGCCTTTTTTAATTCGTTAACCCGAAAATTACTGGCGGGCCGAGGGGGTAGCGGCGCTGGCCATAACGGGCGAAGACACGCGGTTAGCAGCCTTAGTGCTCGTGTAGGCGGGGCATTTGCCTTGGCTGCACGAACCGAGGCCCAGGGTAGCCACGCCAGCGGCCAGGAGAATAAGCTTTTTCATAAGATAATGCTAAATGGGTGGATGCTGAGTGGAGACTGGCTCAAAGATAGCACGCGCGCCGCAACAGCTGTACCCCCATCGAACGGAAAAATGCAAATTTTCGTGCAAAGCCCCTTTATGAAGTGTAGCCCAGGATACGCATCATGCTGGCTGCCTCCTGTTTAGGCGCGAAAACGGTATCGGTGAGCACGCCGTCGGGGCCCCGGTCGAGGATGACGTGCTGGGGCGCGGGGATGAGGCAGTGCTTGATGCCGCCGTAGCCGCTCAAGCTTTCCTGGTAGGCACCGGTGTGGAAAAATCCAATGTACAGCGGCTCCGCGTCGGCGGGCTTGCGCTCGGGCAAAAACACCTGGTAGAGGTGCTGCTCGGCGTTGTAGTAATCCTGCGAGTCGCAGGTGAGGCCCCCAAGCTGGATGCGCTTGTAGGATTTCTGCCAGCCGTTGAGGGCCAGCAGGATGAAGCGCTGGTTCAGGGCCCAGGTATCGGGCAGGTTGGTGATGAACGAGCCGTCAATCATGTACCACAACTCCTTGTCGTTCTGGAGTTTCTCGTCCAGAATGGAGTAGATGATGGCGCCGCTTTCGCCCACCGTGAAGATGCCAAACTCGGTGAAAATGCCGGGCTCGGGCACGCCTTCCTCCTTGCAGATGCGCTGCACAGTGCGCAGGATTTCGGCCACCATGTAGGGGTAGTCGTACTCGGGCTGGATGCTGGTTTGGATGGGTAAGCCCCCGCCGATGTCGATGGTGGTGAGGGTGGGGCAGATTTTGCGCAGCTCGCAGTACTTGTGGATGAAGCGGCTCAGCTCGGACCAGTAGTAGGACGTGTCCTTGATGCCGGTGCTGATGAAGTAATGCAGCATCGTCAGCTCGAAGCGCGGGTCGTCCTTGAGGCGCTGCTCGTAGAGCGGCACGGCGTCGGCGTAACGGATGCCCAGGCGCGAGGTGTAGAACTGGAAGCGCGGCTCCTCATCGGAGGCCAGGCGCATGCCGATTTTGCACTTTTCCGTCACGTGCGCGTCGTAGTAGTCAATCTCGTTGGGCGCGTCGAGGATGGGGATGCAGTTCACGAAGCCTTCGTTGATGAGGGCCGTGATTTCGTGCTTGTACTCGTCGGGCTTGAAGCCGTTGCAGATGATGTGGTGCTGCTTGTCGACCTTGCCCTCGGCGTGGAGGTGGCGGATGATGCTGATGTCGAACCACGACGAAGTTTCGAGGTGGACGTCGTTTTTCAAAGCCTCCTCCAGCACGAAGCGGAAGTGCGACGACTTGGTGCAGTAGGCGTAGGAGTAGGTGCCCTGGTAGCCAGTGGCGGCGATGCCGTCGGCAAACCACTTTTTGGCGCGCTGAATTTGGGAGCTGATTTTAGGTAAGTAGGTGAGGCGCAGCGGCGTGCCGTACTTCTCGACCAGGGCCATCAGGTCGATGCCGTGGAATTGTAGCTCGTCGTTTTGAACCGTGAAATCGGCGGTGGGAAAATCGAAGGTTTGGGAAATCAGGTCGTGGTACTTGTCCATCGAGGGTGGGGGAAAACGGCGCGGAATGCCGACCTTTGCGGCGGCGGCTCAAAACTACCGCCCGGGGAAAGAAATGTTCCCCGCGCATCGGCAACGATGGACGAAGCGACTTGGCTACGGTGGGGCTTGCCCCGCCGCAAGGCAGCGCCCGCTTGGGGCCCCAGGGGCCCTGGGCGGACCGGTGCGGCCCTTTTGCTCTCCTAACTTACCGACCGATGAAACGCATCAAATTACTGGAAGTGCGCTCCGAACTGGGCGCGGGCACCCGCGGGGCCGGCATGGGCATCGACGCCCTGCGCGTGGCCTGCCTCAACAAAGGCTCCGACTACTTCCGCCGCTACAACTCGGTGGTGGTGCCGGATTTGAACCACGTGCTGTTCGAGAAAACGCCCTTCCGGTGGGCCCGGCACATCGACGCCATTTACACCGTGCAGAAGGGCATTGCCAGCGCCGTGGAGCAGACGCTGCGCTTCGGCGAGTTCCCGCTGGTGCTGGCCGGCGACCACTCCAGCGCCAACGCCACCATTGCCGGCATCAAGGCCGCGTACCCGCACAAAACGCTGGGCGTCATCTGGATCGATGCCCACGCCGATATCCACTCGCCCTACACCACGCCCAGCGGCAACGTGCACGGCATGCCCTTGGCCGCCGCCCTGGGCCAGGACAACCGCCAGCACCAGCGCAACACGCCCGACGCCGACACCGAGTTTTTCTGGCAGCGCCTCCAAAACCTGGCCGAGCCGGGGCCCAAACTGCGCCCCGAGCACCTGGTGTACGTGGTGGTGCGCGACACCGAGGAGCAGGAAGATGCCTTAATCGCAGAACTGGGCATCAAGTGGATCAAGCTGCCCGAAGTCAAGGAGAAAGGCGCGCGCCAGCTGGCCCACGAGATTTACGAGCACCTGCGCGGCTGCGACATGGTGTACATCTCCTTCGACGTGGACAGCCTCGATTCGAGCTTCAGCATCGGCACCGGCACGCCCGTGGAGGACGGCCTCTACCTCTCCGAAGCCGAAAACCTGTGCCAGGACCTGCTGGAAAACGAGCGGGTCGTCTGCTTCGAAATGGTCGAAATCAACCCCACCCTCGACAACGGCAACACCATGGCCAAAAACGCCTTCAACATCCTCGAAAAAGCCACCGAGGCCATCGAGCGCCGGCTGCGGCTGGAGGACGAAGCGCGGCGGTAGTTGAACCAAAACTGGTGACTGGATAAAAAAGCTGTCATCCTGAGCGCAGCGAAGGATCTGAGGACAGCCGAACGATTTGCAGTAAATGAATCACTGCGCGCCGTTCAAAAGTCCTCAGATCATTCGCTGCGCTCAGGATGCCAGTCTCAGTAACCAGGATGACAGGTTTGCTAATTAGCTACCCTTTAGCTTAATACTGGCTGATGAAGGCGTAGGCCCCCAGCGTGTAGGTGGTGGCCGACGAGAAGTGGTTGCCGCCCTGGATGGGGCGCAGCTGCACCTGGGTGGCGCCGCGCTTTTGCATGGCGTCGTAGGCGTCTTGCGAGTTGAAGAAGGGCACGTAGTCGTCGGCGGTGCCGTGGAAGAGGGCCAGCGGGGCCCGGGGCTTCCAGTCGTAGATGTCGTTGTCGGCCACGGCGGCGGTGAGGGCGGCGTCCGAGTTATTCAGCACGGCTTGGCGGAAGGAATCGGCGAAGAGCTGGCTTTGCTGGGTGGGCACGTCGGCAAACGGGTTGGCTTGCAGTTGGGTGGCGTAGGGCTCCTGGTAGTAGAAGGAGAACGGCCGGTTTAGGGCGTAGATGCGGTCGTAGGTGCGCAGCACCCACACGTAGCTGCTCAGGAAGCTCAGCGGCTGCTGGGCCCCCAGGATGTAGCGGGCAAAGGCCGACTTGTGGTAGGCCCCGGCGCCGGGCGCGCTGGCCGTGACGGGCAGCTCGGTGGCGTATTTCTCTTCCAGCAGCTTGTGCAGGGCCATGGTGGCGTAGCCGCCCTCGGAGTAGCCGAGCAGGAAGTTCTTCTGGTTGACGGCCACGCTTTGCTGCTGGCAAAACTCGCGGGTGGCGCGCAGCATGTCGGCCGAGGCCGAGGCCAGCGAGGCGGCGTGCTCGTAGGGGTGGGGCAGGGCCTTGGAGGCCCCGTAGCCGATGTAATCGGGCGCCGACACCACGTAGCCCGTGGAGGCCAGCACCGACACCGCCGACCATACGTCGCTGCCCGTGGCGTAGTAGGAGGGGGCCTGGCCCTCGCCGTCGGGCGTGATGGTGCCGTGCTGGTAGCTGAGCACCGGCAGCTCACCCGCGCCCACCGGCACCAGCGCCGCCCCGGAGGCCGTAATCTCCTGGCCGTCGGGCGCGTGGGTGCGGTAGGTGAGGCGATACACCCGGATGGGGTAGCGCGCCAGGGCCCCCACCAGCGGCACGGCCTGCACGCGGCCGGCCAGCGTGGCCACGCTGTACTCGCCGATGAGCGTGTTGCCCGTCAGCACCGTAGTGGCGGCCGGGGCGGTGGCGGTGGGCTCGGGCTCGCTGCTTTTGCAGCTGGGCGCAACCGCCAGGCCAGCCAGCAGCCACACAAAACGGTACTTGGCGGCCGGCCGCGCCAGGGCCCCTAAACGAAATATCGACACGATAGAAGAGATGTAAGGAGGATGAAAAGCTGGCCTCCTAACACCTGGCAGCGGCGGCCGTGTTCCCGCGCCCGCCGCAAAAGGCCCCCCGGGGCCCCCAGCCCGCCGCCCCAGCCGCTGAAGAAACAGCAAGCCCCGCCAGTAGCTGGCGGGGCTTTTCACGACGCTCAAATTAAAATTGTAAATAGATATTATAATCTTACTTTAGTCGAAGCTAAGCTAACGATTATGAATTTTAGTCCTTTCTCAAAAATTAAAATATTTATCACCAAATACGCCTAAAAATTATTATGCCTCAATGGGTTTAATAGGCATTAAATTCCTGAATTTTTCACACTTGATTGGGACTTATGAATAAGAATGATCTTACTTGGTTGCATTTATCTGACTTCCATGTCGGACAGGATAAACAGGGGCAACTGCAGCTATTTGAAGAAATTTTGACTCATGTTCAGGGTCAAAAGCAAAATGGAATAGTGCCTGATATATCTTCATTACTGGTGATATAGCTAATAAAGGTCTCGAATCAGAATATAAAATATTTTATGAACAATTTCTTTATCCTTTGCAGGAACTTTTGGGTGATGATATTGATGAGAGGACATTTTCAGTGCCTGGCAACCATGATGTTAATAGAAATGTAACCCCTGGTTTTAGTTCAGATAAATTTTTAAATTTACAAAATTACTACTTTGATGTATCAGATAATGGGAAAGAATTAAGAGCACAGGTTACTGGAAGATTCGAAGCATATTGTAAAAATGATTCGACACAAAATTTTGGAGAGTGGATCACTGCCGAAGAGGGTGCATATTATTTTGTTGATGAACAAAGAGAATTAGGAATTATTGGAATTAATACTGCATGGTTGTGTGAAGGGGATGAAGATAAAAATAAATTGTCCCCAGGTAAGCATTTAGTAGAAAAGGCATTAAAGAATATCAAGGACTGTAAAATCAAAGTTGTTTTAGGACATCATCCCTTGGATTGGTTTGCAGTAGAACACAAACGACAAATAGAAGCTCTGTTTGGTAAAAATAATGTAATTTATTTGCATGGACACTTACATGACAACTGGATAACACCTCAGTTCGGTAGCGGACAACCTTTTTTAGCAATTCAAAGTGGTGCGGCTTTTCAAGCAAGAGAAGATGACGTATATAAAAACGGATTGTTATGGGCAAAAATCAATTTAGAAAAGGAAATTATTAGCTTACAACCACGCAGTTGGAATAAAAATCATCAAGATTGGTCGCTTGCAATAGCCTTTCCTGAAATTAATAGGAAAAATGATTTTTGGCATTTTGATCTTCCAGGCAGAGGGAATACAGTGCTTGCCCCCGTTGCTGCCCCGTTAGAAGTACCAGGAGGTTGGTCTATAAAGAATGCTCAAGATCTTTTAAAATATAAACAACCACTGGAAGCTAGTTTAGCTATCAGGTATTTCGATGGGGCGATACCTAGTTGGCATATTGCGGCTTCATCATCTATACCAAAGCGCAAAATCGTTTTCAAAATTGCTGATTATTTCATTGGTCAACACAAAAGTAACAACTCAATAATAGTTGCTTTAATAGGTGCTGGATGCGAGGGTAAATCAACAGCAATTCTTCAGTCTGCCTTTCACATAGTAACTAATAGCGATAATTGGCTTGTGCTTCGGCGTGGTGTTGAGACTAATCCACTTGTCCCCGAGCAAATAATTCCACTATTATTACCAAATTTTAATTGGTTAATATTAATAGATGATGCAGAAAATCTGATAGATAGTATAGTGCAATTGGTAAAGCGTTTACCACCAGCAAATAGAGGACGGGTGCATTTTTTGCTTGCTTCAAGAGATTCTGATTGGCAGGCTTCCAATAACCAGTCTCTATCCTCAATTGGTTGTACATTTTATTTTGAAAGGTTATCCGGACTTCAACAAGAAGATGCTCAAGAGATTGTTAAATGCTGGCGTAGATATGGAGACGAAGGCTTGGGAGAACTAAAAGAAACGAAACAAGAAGACCAAGTATCATCATTATTAAATGCGTCAAAAAGAGATATAAATTATCACGGTAGCGCTTTCTTTGGAGCACTGTTGACTGTGCGTTATGGAAATGATCTAAAATTGCATGCAGCAAAAATGATGGAACGGTTATCAAAGCGGATTATACCTACTTCGGGGCGTACACTTCTAGACGCTATATCATATATCTCTGCAATGGATGCAGCGGGATTTTCCTTTTTATCGCGTTCAGTTCTTGCATATGCTCTTAACTGTCCTGAGCCGTTACTTAGGAAATATGTTCTACAACCTCTTGGTGAAGAAGCTGCTGCTACTACTAGTAGTGATTATGTTTATACTCGTCATCCAATAATAGCGCAAACCGTTTTGTCAGTTCTGACTGACAATA
Organism: Hymenobacter coccineus; assembly: GCF_001816125.1. GTDB lineage: Bacteria > Bacteroidota > Bacteroidia > Cytophagales > Hymenobacteraceae > Hymenobacter > Hymenobacter coccineus. The sequence goes on from NZ_MDZA01000430.1 coordinate 18,272, forward strand.
TGGGTGAAGAAACCGATGTTATTTATATTGATTTAGTTAATGCTGCATTAAGTTTATATAAACAAGATTATGTTCTAGATTTAGCCTCGTGGCGTTATAAAATTGCTGATGCATTTGCAGATTTAGGAAGGAAGGGACTCGCTCTGAGTATAGTAAACACTGTGAGAGATAACGAACCCAATAATGCAAAAATATTTACTAAAGTATTGCACATATATCGTAGGGCACAATTAGTAGAAAAAGCGTGTGAAATGTTTGAAAAATATCTCGATAATCTTACACAAGAGGTTGATAGAAGGTTGTTTGAAGAATGGGCAATTACAGAAAGAATGGCTGGAAATTATGCAAACTCCGCAATGGTTTCACTTTTATCATTCTCTGATCAACTTGCTTACCCTCATAGATTAGATGGGATTAGTGATAAGTTTCAATCATTAGGATATTGTTTGAAGAGCCTTTATTTTATTACAAGGATACAGTGCACTAGAGAGCTGGCTGTAATAGTTTGCCTTTTTGGAATGAAATGCAGCAGAGATGCGGAGCAAACAGCGGAATTTGAAAAAAATATCACAGAGTTAGATATTGATCATACGTCTTACTCTCTTAATATTGATAAATTTATTGAGCGTATGTACGATGTAGGAATTATAGCCCATGAATATATTACATCAGTTTTTGTGAAAGATTATTTAGATAGGTTTGATGCACTGACTTTTATTAAACTAAAAGCTTCGCTTAAACTCATTGTCGAAGCTCCTACTGGTGCCAATTATTTACTTCGTTAGTACATTGATGTGGAATTTTATGCAGTGCATAACATCAAAATTTTGAGTTTGCAATTATCGCAGAGAGCCCTGCCAGTCACCCCAAGGGCCCCAAGTTGCAGCAGGCCACCCACCCGGCCGGCGCGGGGGCCCCAGGCCGGTCGGCTGCGGGCGGCGGCGCGGGCGGCCGTTGCGGGCAAGCTGGGGGCCCTAATTTTTGAAGAGGAGAGGGGGTTACGGCCAGCCCGTACCTTTGCCCCGTGCAACAGTTAGAACAAGACCTCAAAACCGCGCTGCAAACCGCTGCCCGGGCCGTTTTCGGCGTCGAAATCCCCCTCGCCAGCCTCGCCTTGCAGCCCACGCGCAAGGAGTTTGCCGGCAGCTTCACCCTCGTCACGTTTCCGCTCACCAAGGCGCTGGGCCAGGGCCCCGAGCCCATCGGCCGCGCCCTGGGCGAGTGGCTGCAAGCCAATGAGCCCCGCGTGAGCGGCTTCAACGTGGTGAAGGGTTTCCTCAACCTCGAAATTGCCGACGCCGAGTGGCTGGCGCTCTTTGCCCAGCTGCAAGCGCAGCCGGCTGGGGCCCCGGTGCCCACTGGGGGCCCCCAGCGCGTGGTGGTCGAGTACTCGTCGCCCAACACCAACAAGCCCCTGCACCTGGGGCACTTACGTAACAACTTCCTGGGCTACTCGGTGGCCGAAATCCTGAAAGCCACCGGCGCCACCGTCACCAAAGCCAACCTGGTGAACGACCGCGGCATCCACATCTGCAAGTCGATGATTGCCTACCAGCGCTTCGGGCAGGGCGAAACGCCGGCCAGCGCCGGCCTCAAGGGCGACCACCTGGCGGGCAAGTACTACGTGCTGTTCGAGAAGCACTACCGCGAGGAAATCCGGCAGCTCGAAGCCGAAGGCGTGACCAACGAAGTGGCCAAAAAGCAGGCCCCGCTGATGGCCGAAGCCCAGCAGATGCTGCAAGCCTGGGAAGCCGGCGACGCCGAAGTGATGGCCCTCTGGCACCAGATGAACGGCTGGGTGTACGAAGGCTTCGACGAAACCTACGCCACCATCGGCGTCGATTTCGACAAGTTCTACTACGAGTCGGGTACCTACTTGCTGGGCAAGGAGCGGGTGGAAGAAGGCCTGCAAAAAGGTGTGTTCTTCACCAAAGAAAACGGCTCCGTCTGGGTCGATTTGCAAGCCGAGGGCCTCGACGAGAAGCTGTTGCTGCGCGCCGACGGCACCAGCGTCTACATCACCCAGGACCTGGGCACGGCCGAGCTGAAGTACCAGGATTTCGGCTACGACAGCAGCATCTACGTCATCGCCGACGAGCAGAACTACCACATGCAGGTGCTGCAAGCCACGCTGGCCAAGCTGGGCAAGCCCTACGCCGCCGCCATCCACCACCTCAGCTACGGCATGGTGGACCTGCCCTCGGGGAAGATGAAGTCGCGCGAAGGCACCGTGGTGGACGCCGACGAGCTGGTGCGCGACGTAGTGGCCGCCGCCAAAGCCGCCACCCTCGAAAAAGGCAAAACCGAAGGCCTGTCCGACGACGAGCTGGAGGGGCTCTACCACCTGCTCGGCCTGGGGGCCCTGAAGTATTACCTGCTGAAGGTGGACCCCAAAAAGCGCATGCTCTTCAACCCCGAAGAATCGGTGGCGCTGGAGGGGCACACGGGGCCCTTCATCCAGTACTCCTACGCCCGCATCGCCGCCATCCGCCGCAAGGCCGCCGAGCTGGGCATTGCCGAAGCCGCTGATTTCGCGGCCCTGGGGGCCCTGGCCCCCACCGAGCGCGAGCTGGTGCAGGAACTGGCCCGCTACCCCGCCGTGGTGGTCGACGCCGCCCGCACCCTATCGCCCGCCGTGGTGGCCCAGTACGCCTACGACCTGGCCAAAGCCTACAACCGCTTCTACGCCGAAGTATCCATTTTCCAGGAAACCGACGAGCTGAAGCGCAGCCTGCGCGTGGCCCTATCGGCCCGCGTGGGCGACCAAATCAAGATAGCCCTGGGCCTGCTGGGCATCCAGGTGCCCGAGCGCATGTAAATTTTACCTGTCATTCCGAACGCAGTGAGGAATCTGAGGAAATGCTCTTCCAGATTCTCACTGCGTTCGGAATGACACTTTTTCTGCACATGAAAAGCGTCGCCGTTTACTGCGGTTCCAGTGCCGGAACCAACCCTGCCTACGTGGCCCAAGCCCAGGCCCTGGGCGCCGCCCTGGTGGCCCAAGACCTGACGCTGGTGTACGGCGGCGGGCGCGTGGGCCTCATGGGCACCATTGCCGACGCGGTGCTGGCCGCCGGTGGCAAAGTGGTTGGCGTAATCCCCGGTTTCCTGGACGATAAGGAGCTGGCCCACAAGGGCTGCACCGAGCTGCACGTGGTGGAAACCATGCACGAGCGCAAGCTGCTAATGGCCGACCGCGCCGACGCCTTCATCGCCATGCCCGGCGGCTACGGCACCCTGGAGGAGCTGTTCGAAGTCCTCACCTGGGGCCAGCTGGGCCTGCACCAGAAGCCGGTGGGTCTGCTGAACGTAGCGGGCTACTACGACCACCTGCTGCTGGCCCTCGACCGCATGCGCGACGACCAGCTACTGCGGACCGAAAACCGCGCCCAGTTGTTGCAAGACGCCAGCCCCGCCGGCCTGCTCGCCCAGCTGGCCGCCTACCGCCCGCCGCAAGTCGAGAAATGGCTCAATCCAAGCACCACGTAGCGCCGTAAGCACCGGGCCGGAAACCTTGCGGCCGCCGCGCCGGTTCAAGCGGCAGATTTCACCCCCAACACCTTCAAAATCATCTTAATGAAAAATTCCCTGTTGCGCCTGCTGGGCCTGGGCACGCTGGCCGTGGCCGGCCTCTCGGCCATGAATTTCGCCACCCCGACCCAACCCGCCATGGAAATTGCCGCTGCCCCCACCGTGTACGACTTCACCGTCAAAACCATCGACGGCAAAGAAGTGAAGCTGAGCAAGTACAAAGGCAAGAAAATCCTCATCGTGAACACCGCTTCCAAGTGTGGCTTCACCCCGCAGTACAAGGAGCTGGAAGAGCTGTCGAAGAAGTACGGCAAGGACGTGACCGTGCTCGGTTTCCCGTCCAACAGCTTCAACCAAGAGCTGTCGTCTGACTCAGAAGTGGCCTCGTTTTGCGAGAAGAACTTCGGCGTGACGTTCCCGCTGTTCCAGACCGTGGCCGTGAAGGGCGACGACGCCACCCCGCTCTACAAGTTCCTGGCCGACAAGACCAAGAACGGCGCAGTGAGCGACGCCCCCAGCTGGAATTTCTGCAAATACCTGGTCGATGCCCAGGGCCACGTCGTGAAATTCTACCCCTCGAAAGTGACGCCCCTGAGCCCCGAGTTGGTGGCCGACATCACAGCCAAGTAATCCCCGCTTTTCTCGTCACCAACTTTGTCATCCTGAGCACAGCGAAGGACCTTGACGGTTTTGAACGACGCGCAGTATATTATTACTGTTAGTTGTTCATGCCTGCTAAGGTCCTTCGCTGTGCTCAGGATGACAATTTGCTTTTAATTATTTCTACCAGAACCATGTCCCCCTGGATTTCCGCGTTTCGCCCGCGCACCTTGCCCCTGGCCTTGGCCAGCATTCTCACCGGCGGCTTCTTGGCGAAGGCGGCGGGCCTGTTCAACGGCCCCGTGGTGGCCCTGGCGGCCCTCACCACCGTACTCCTGCAAATCCTCAGCAACCTGGCCAACGACTACGGCGACTCGCAAAACGGGGCTGACAGCGTGCACCGCGAGGGCCCCCTGCGCGCCGTGCAGAGCGGCGCCATCACCCCCGCCCAAATGAAGCGCGGCATGTACATCTGCGGGGCCCTGGCGCTGGCCAGCGGCCTGCTGCTGCTGTGGGTGGCGCTGGGAGCGGCGGGCCTGGGCTTGTTTGCGGGCTTCCTGGCGCTAGGCCTAGCTGCTATTTGGGCGGCGGTGAACTACACCGCGGGCAGCCGGCCCTACGGCTACGCCGGCTTGGGCGACATCTCGGTGTTCCTCTTTTTTGGCATCGTGGGCGTGTGCGGCACGTACTTTTTGCAAGCCGGGGCCCTGCCGCTGGCCGTGCTGCTGCCCGCCGCCGCGCTGGGTTGCTTCGCCACGGCGGTGCTGAACGTCAATAACATCCGCGACATTAAGTCCGACGTGCTGGCCGGCAAAATCACGATTCCCGTGCGGCTGGGGCCCCGACACGCCCGGCGCTACCACTGGCTGCTGGTGCTGCTCGGGCTGGGCTGCGCCACGGTGTTTGTGGCCCTCACCTACCACTCGCCCTGGCAGTGGCTCTACGTACTGGCCGCGCCGCTGCTCCTCTTCAACGCCATCCAAGTCTGGCAGCGCCAGGAGTCGCTGCAAATCGACCCGCTGCTGAAGCAAATGGCCTTAAGCACGCTGGTGTTCACAGTGCTGTTTGGAGTAGGGCAGGTGGTGTAGGGTAACGGAGCCAGTTCTAACCATTGTCCCAGCCCAAATACCTAAATTGGTGTAACTAATTCTGAATCAATAGCTATTACTCGTATGGAAACAACCTTTCATCTCAACGCCAACGAATTGGACGCCAACTTTCTAGAGGCGCTAAAGAGGCTGTTCGTCGGCAAAGACATTGTCATCAACGTAGCCGACGAGGTTGATACGACGGACTATTTATTGAGCGATGCCGACCGGAAGGCCGTGTTGTTTAAGTCTATTCAAGAAGCAGAAAGTGGGGCCCTGGTTTCCGTAAACCTGAACGACTACCGGGCGCAGTGAGAAACTTGCAATTCACGCCCACTGCATTCGGACAATTTACCGATTGGGCGACGATAGACAAAAAGCTGTTCCAACGCTTGGTGCGCTTGTTAGACGAAGTGTGCCGAACCCCCTTTGCCGGCATTGGCAAACCGGAGCCGCTCAAAGGGGACCTAGCTGGTTTCTGGTCGCGCCGCTTAAATGATGAGCACCGCTTGGTATACAAAGTGACGAACGAAACTATCATAGTCATTGCCTGCCGCGACCATTACTAATGCAGTAATATTTCACCTGTTAACAACGCTAAAACTTTGCCAGGGGAAAGGCGTGCTGCCTCTACGCATCCGATTAGTCGCGGGCCTGAAATAGTAGACAGGTTTCCTGAATGAAGTAGGGCCTCTATTGCAAAAAAGCGCGGCCGCCCATGTGGGCGGCCGCGCTTTTTTATTCGCTAGCAGGGAGCGTTTCGCTGGAAGCAGTGTTGCCCTGGGTACCACCTTCCGGCTTGGGGCCCCGGTCGTCTCTGTTGCGGTTGCGGCCGCCACGGCTACGGCGGCGCTCCCCGTCGGGGCGGGCTCGCGGGTTCGCCGTTGGCCGGGGGCTTCGCCGTTCGGCCCTGGGG
>NZ_MDZA01000431.1 GCF_001816125.1 Hymenobacter coccineus
AGAGGGGTGACGTTCAAAATGCCCGTTCAGGTACTGGCACCCCTCTCCGCAGGAGAGGGGCCGGGGGTGAGGTTTCGGTAATGGCGACGATGTGCTAAAGACTGACAACGAGCAATTACAAACGCTCCTCGTTCAGCGCCAGCAGCAGCCCTTGCAGCTCTTGGTTGAGTAGGCGCACGGCCGATTGCAGCTCGTTGAGCATGTTGGCCCGCACGGTGAACTGGTCGGCCGAATACGCGCCGCCCGGGCCGAAAAGCAGCGCCGCCAGTGCCTGGCCCTTGGGCGAGTTGGGCTGGGCGAGCTGGCCGTAGTGCTCCCAGCGGCGGCGGGTGTTGTGGGCCAGGCTGGTCTGGCCGCCGTTGCTGAAGGCGGGCTCGGTGAGGTACCACACGCTGGGCGGAAACACGCCGGACGCCGGTTTTTCGCCCCACACGTCGGCCAGCAGGTTGCGCGGGTGCGTGAATTCGGCGGTGTGGCCACCGGTCAGCGTGAGCAGGCCCAGGCCCGCCGCCAGCAGCCCCCCGCCGATGCCGAAGGCGTACTGGGCCCCCTTGTTGTCGATGACGGTGGTGCCAATGCCGAGTACGTGGCCGCGCCGGTGGCCGACCTGGCCCGCAAGCCGGCCGGCCTCAGCCACGTGCAGGCCGCCGGGGCCCCCATGTCCGGCCTCACCGCGTGGCAGTACCTCATCGAGCTGGGGCACGCGGAACCTAATCCGTTCCAGCCGGGGCCCCACCGCCCGGTGCCGCTCCGGGGCCAGCGGGTGCTGGTGAACGGGGCCGCGGGCGGCGTGGGCCACCTGGCGGTGCAGCTGGCCAAATGGCAGGGCGCGCACGTCATTGCGGTGGCCTCGGGCACGCACGAAGCCCTGCTGCGCACGCTGGGGGCCGACGAGTTTATCGACTATACCAAGACCCCGGCCGAAGATGTGGTGCAGGACGTGGACCTCGTGCTCGATACCCTGAGTGGCCCCACCACGGGCCGTTTCCTGCGCCCGCTCCGGCGGGGTGGGGCCCTGTTTCCGGTGTTTCTGGGCTTTGCCGATGCCGAAGAAGCCGCCCAGCGGGGCATCACGGTTTCGATGGCCCAGGTGCGCTCCAGCGGCGCGCAGCTGGCGGCGCTCGGGCGCTTGCTCGCGGCCGGCACGGTGCGCGTCATCGACAGCACGTTTCCGCTGGCCGAGGCGCGCCAGGCGCACGAGCGCGTCGCCCGCGGGCACATCCAGGGCAAAATCGTCCTCACCGTCGCGTAAGGGCGAAAGCTTGGCCACCAATTTCTTAAGCCACGGCAAGCCCTAATGACTACTTCCAATAAAGCCGCCGAACGCCATCTGCTCGTAACCGTTCGCAGCAAGCCGGCGCACCGCCCGCGCGTGCAGGAGCTCCTGCTCGAATTGGTGCCGCTCGTCCGCAGCGAAGCCGGCTGCCTGTACTACCACCTCTTTCGGCGGGCCGACGACCCCGATGCCTTCGTGCTGGCCGCCGGCTGGGCCAACGACGCGGCGGTGGCCGCCCACCCCACGCACCCCGCCGTGCCCGGCGTGCTCGAACGGGTGCTGCCCCTGCTGGCCAGCCCCTGGGAAGTGCTGCCCATCCGGCGCGTGAGCGAAAATCCGGCGTAGGGTTGCCGAGCCGGCCGGTGCGCCAGCCAGCGGGCTCGGCCTCGACGCGCTATGCCACTTCGTACAGCTCCAGCGGCAGGCCGTCGGGGTCAGCGAAGAAGGTGAAGCGGCGGTCCGTAAACTCGTCTACCCGGATGGGCTCGTAGGCCACGCCGTGGGCCGCGAGCCGCCGGGTAGCCTCGTCCAGGTCGGCCACGGCGAAGGCTAAGTGGCGCAGGCCCTGGGCCTCGGGCCGGCTGGGGCGCGGCGGCGGGCTCGGGAAGGAGAACAACTCGATGACGTAGTGGCCGTTCACGGCCAGGTCAAGCTTGTAGGATTCGCGCTCCACGCGGTGCACCTCGCGGATGATTTCGAGGCCCAGCACCTCGGTGTAAAACGCCTTTGAGACGGCGTAATCGGAGCAGATGATGGCGATGTGGTGGACGCTCGCCAGGTCCAGGGGGGAAGGGGTAGTCATGGAGCAAAGAAAGGCGATGCGGGGCCCCGGCTCTGGCTAGCCGGCCAGCCGGCGGGTTTTTGCGCACGGCGCCGTGCCCGCTGGGGCCCCCAGTCTTTCGGCTGCGCCGAAAATAGCGGCGGGCTGCTTATCCATTCTTCAGCCCCGGCCGCTACTTTTGGCAATGACGTTTTTGCCCTAGTTCTTTTTCATGAAAAACTATCCTTTGCCAAGCTGCTGGCGGTAGCGTTGCTACTCGGCACGGCCACTGCCCAGGCCCAGACCCCCCAGCCCGTGCGGCCTACCCCGCCGCCATCGCCGCCGCCCGCCCGCCAGATTCCGCTGCCCCCGGCCCCGGCCAACCTGCCGCCCTACAACGCGCGCGTGCTCTTCTCGCCCGACTACCTGAACCAGGTGGGGCCCGCCACGCGCACGGCCGGCGGCCAGCCCGCGGCCAGCTACTGGCAGAACGCGGCCGACTACCAGATTGCCGCCTCGCTCGACGAGAAAGCGGCCCGCGTGAGCGCCACGGTCGCCATCACCTACACCAACAACAGCCCCAACGCGCTGCCCTTCGTGTGGCTGCAACTCGACCAAAACCTGTTCCGGGGCGACTCGCGCGGGTCGCGCGACGCCCGTGGCCGGCGGGCGCTTCGGCAACGGCGGCGCGCGCAACGGCAACTCGGCCCGCAACTTCCCGGGCGGCGACTCGCTGCAAACCGTCAGCATTGAGCTGCACGGCAAGAAGATGAAGGCCAACTACCGCGTGAGCGACACGCGGATGCAAATCATCCTGCCCGAGGCGATGAAGCCGAGCGGTGACAAGCTCAAAATCAACATCGCCTACGGCTTCAACATCCCCGAGTACGGCTCCGACCGCCTGGGCCGCCTCCAAACCAAGAACGGCGAGATTTTCGAGGTGGCGCAGTGGTACCCGCGCATGGCCGTGTACGACGACGTGGAGGGCTGGAACACGCTGCCCTACCTGACGGCCGAGTTTTACCTGGAGTACGGCAACTTCGACTACACCATCAACGTGCCGGCCAACTTTCTGGTGGGCGGCTCGGGCGAGCTGGTGAACGGCGCCGAGGTGCTCACCGGCGCCCAGCAAAAGCGCCTGGCGCAGGCCGCCACTTCCGACAAAACCGTGATTGTGCGGGGCCCCGAGGAAGTGACGCAGGCCGGCTCGCGCCCCGGCGGCAAAAACGGCCGCCTCACCTGGCACTTCCGGTGCCAGCGGGCGCGCGACGTGGCCTGGGCCGCCTCGGCAGCCTTCGCCTGGGACGCCGCCAAAATGAACCTGCCCAGCGGCCGTAAGTCGCTGGCCATGTCGCTGTACCCGGCCGAAGCCGCCGGTGATACCGCCTGGAGCCGCAGCACCGAGTACGTGAAAAAGAGCATCGAATTCAACTCCAAGCAGTGGTACGAGTACACCTACCCCGTGGCCACCAACGTGGCCGGCGTGGTGGGCGGCATGGAGTACCCGGGCATCGTGTTCTGCGGCGCGAAAGCGAAGAAAGCCAGCCTGTGGAGCGTGACGGACCACGAGTTTGGCCACAACTGGTTCCCAATGATTGTGGGCTCGAACGAGCGCAAGTACCCGTGGATGGACGAGGGCTTCAACACGTTCATCAACATCTTGTCCAGCAAGGAATTCAACAACGGCGAGTACAAGCAGCTAGCCGACGTGGAGGGCCGCACCGCGGTGGGTCTCCTCTACGCGCTGCTGGCCCCCGAAGCCGACGTGCCCTACACCGTGCCCGACGTGACGCAGGCCCGCAACCTGGGCTTTGCGGCCTACTCCAAAACCGGCTACGGCCTGTACCTGCTGCGCCAGGAAATTTTGGGCCCCGAGCGGTTCGACTACGCCTTCCGCAGCTACATCCAGCGCTGGGCCTTCAAGCACCCCACGCCGCGCGACTTTTTCCGGACCATGAACAACGTGGCCGGCGAGGATTTGACGTGGTTCTGGCACGAGTGGTTCTTCGAGAACTGGCTGCTCGACCAGGCCGTGACCACCGTCACCTACGTGAACCAGGACCCCACCAAGGGGGCCCTCATCACGATTGAGAACAAGGGCCAGGCCGCCATGCCCGTCACGGCCGAGGTGAAGGAAACTAGCGGCAAAACCACCACCGTGCACTTGCCCGTCGAAATCTGGCAGCGCGGCGGCACCTGGACGTTCCGTTACAACTCCACCACGCCCCTCACCCAGGTAACGCTGAACCCCACCAACATCCTGCCAGACGTGAACCGCAGCAACAACGTCTGGCGCGCCGCAACTATGACTGAGTAGGGCCCCAGAACAATGAACAAGCCAGGCGGGCCGCCCCGGGAATTTCCCCGGGCGGCCCGCCTTTTTTAGGGCCCCGGGGGCCCTAGTGCGAAATGGTTTTGGAGAAAATCTGCATCACCAGCACGCCGGCCACGATGAGGCCGATGCCCGCCAGCGCCGGCAAATCAAGCCGCTGCTTGAAGTAGAAAAAGCCGATAAGCGTGACCAGCACAATGCCCACCCCACCCCAGATGGCGTAGGCCACGCCCACCGGAATGGCCCGCAGCGAGAAGCTGAAAAAGTAAAACGCCAGCCCGTAGCCCACCACCGTGACGATGCTGGGCCCCAGCTTGGTGAACTGGTTGGAAGCCGTGAGGGCCGTGGTGCCCATCACCTCGCTGATGATGGCCAGAAACAGAAAAACGTAGGGCATAAGAAAAAGGGTTGTAAGCAAGCTGGGGCCCTGCATACGCAGCGGGCCGCAAAAACGCCCGCAAAAACGCCCACCCGGCCGCGGTCCACGCCGCAACGCCCAGCCGCTCGCCGCCAGCTACCGGGGCCCCATGCCGCCCGCCCGAACAGCAAACGGCCCCGGTGTTTTCCACAAAAAGGCCGGCCGCTGTGGCCCCCGGGAGGGAACCATAGCAGCCGGCTTTTCAGTGGCGCAAACCAGAAGTGTACTGGGCGGGTAAATCCAGCCCCCTTAGCAATGGCTAATTAATAGCCAGGGTTTTGGGGTAATTTCCAGGTTTGGGCATCGTTCAGGGAAATGGGCAGGAGAGGGAAAGGGTTCACAGAAGCCTCGGTGGCGACGTGCGACGCGGCCCGGGCCCGTACCTCGGCCGGCAAGGTGGCCAGGTAGCGGCCGGTGCGCACCAAATCCCAGTAGCGCAGCGACTCTTCGGCAAATTCTACCCGGCGCTCGTGCCAGATGGCGTTGAGCAGGGGCTGGCCCGTGAGGCCGGCCGCTAGGTCAGGCAGGGTGCCGGCCGGGGTGTTGGCGGGCGCGTAGTTGTCGGCAATGCCCACGGTGGTAGCACCCGGAGGGCGGGTTGCCATGCGGGCCCGCTGGCGCACCTGGTTCACCAGGGCAATGGCCTCGGTAGGCCGGCTGGTTTGGGCAGCGGCCTCGGCCTTCATCAGTAGGATGTCGGAGTAGCGAATTTTGCGGATGTTCTGGGGCCCTGCCTCCGGGGCGGCGGGGGCCAGAATGGCCGCCTTGCGGTTGTAGTAGCCCGTGGCGTTGCCCGTGAGGTCCACCACGTTGAGGATGCCCAGCACGATGTCGTTGTTCTTGATAATCGTAATTTCCTTCCGTGGGTCGTTGGCCTCAAATTCATCGACCAGGTTCTGCGTGGGGTTGTTGAAGCCGTAGCCCCAGGTTTTGCGGTTGTTCTGGAAAACGTTGTTGGTTGTGCCCAGCGAGATGGGGCCGTAGGTGTTGTTGTCCGACGCAAACTGAATCTCGAACACCGACTCGCTGCTGTTCTCGCCAACGTTCTGGTGAACGGTAGCGTAGTTGGCCAGCAGGCTGTACTGCCCCGAGGCGATGACGGTGCTCGTCAGGTCGTACACCTCCTGCCAGGTGTGGTTGTTGCCGTTCACGGTGCCCAACTGGTACATGATGGCGCGGGCCAGGTAGGCATTGGCGGCGCCCTTGGTGGCCCGCCCGGCGTCAGCGGCGGCGTAGGCGGTCTTCTCGGGCAGCAGCAGAGCGGCGGCCTTCAGGTCCTTCTCAATAAAGGCGTAGGTCTCGGCAATAGTGGCCCGGGTTACGTTGCCCGCCTCGGTGGGCACAATGGCCTTCTCGAACAGCGGCACCCCACCAAAACCCTTCACCAGGTTGTAGTAGAAATAAGCCCGCAGAAACAGTGCCTCGCCCTTCAGGCGCGATTTTAGGTCCGCGTCGATGGTGCCAGCGTCGATGTTGTTAATCACCGTGTTGGCCCGGGCAATGCCCGTGAAGCTGTGCACCCAGAGCGTGGTAACAAGCCCGTTGGAGGACGGGATGTTCCAGCTTTTGAGCTGAATGAGGGGCAGGAAGTCGCTGGGCGAGCTGCCTCCTTTTTCGGAATCGTCAGTCATCAAGTCCCCGAACGCCCATTCAAAGGTCTGGGCCACGTACTGGCCGGCGGGGTCGCCCCACTTGGGGCCCTGGTCCCAGGCGGCCACGTCATACGTGGCATTCACGGCCTGCACCGCGTTGGTCGGGTCATTGAACAGGTTGTCCTGGGTGGTGGTGCCGAGGGGTTGTTTTTCCAGGAAGTCTTTGCAGCCCGGGGCCAGGGCGGCAGTGAGCAGCAGGCCGAGCAGTACGGCGGCGCGGTTGGATTTCATATCGAAGGGATGGGAATAGCGGATTAGAACTGCACGTTGAAGCCCAGGCGGTAGGTGCGCGCCTGCGGGTAGTTGCCGTAGTCCACGCCGTAGGACAAGGGGTTGTTGTAAAGCGCAGCGGTCGAGATTTCCGGGTCGTAGCCCGTGTATTTGGTGATGGTGAACACGTTATCCACCGACAGGAACAACCGGGCCCCACCCACCTGGTAGCGGCCCAGGAAGGCCTTGGGCAAAGAGTAGCCCAGCTCCATGTTGCGGGCACGCAGGTAGCTGGCGTCTTCCACGTAGCGGCTGCTGAACTGGTCATTGCCGTTGGTGTCGACCGACGTTACGCGTGGCTGGTTGCTGTTGGGGTTGCTGGGCGTCCAGCGGTCCAGGCGGCTGGCGTAGAAGTTGCTCCACACGCCCACAAAGTCGGCCGATTTGTTGAGGTTGAAGCTTGCGCCGTTGATGGCTTCGGCGCCCTGCACCCCGTAGAGGAGCACCTTGAAATCGAAGCCCGAGTAGGTGAGGTTCAGCGAGGCCCCGTAGCTAAAGTTTGGCGTGCCGCTGCCCAGGTAGACGTTGTCGGAAGCATCAATTCTGCCGTCGCCGTTCGTGTCTTGGTACTTCATGTCGCCGGGCCGGGCCCCGGGCTGAATCAACACCGTGCCGGGAGTGGCCGGATCGGTAGAAGCGCGGCTGTAGGCGTCAATTTCGGCCTGGTTGTGGAATACTCCTTGGGCTTGCAAGCCGTAGAAGTATGCCACCTCGTGGCCTACGTCGGTGAGGGTGGTGTTGCCGATTTGCGTGAGCACATTGCCGCTGGCAATGGCGTTGCCGCCCCCAAGGCTGGTCACCACGTTGTTGATCTTGGTGAAGTTCAGCCCCACGTTGTACTGGAGCTTGCCCACCGCGTTACGATAGTTCAATGCCATTTCTAGGCCGCGGTTGCGCAGCGAGCCCACGTTGGCGCTGGCGGGGGCCTGGCCCACGTAGTCGGGCACCGGCAGCAGGGCAATCATGTCTCGGGTGCGCCGCTCGAAGTAGTCAGCCGTGAAAGTCAACTTGCTGTCAAACAGTTCCGCATCGAGGCCTACGTCGGTGGTAACGGCCGTTTCCCACTTCAGGTTTGGGTTGTTAATCTGGGTGATGGCCAGGCCCGGGGAGGGCGTATTGTTGAAGGCGTAGGTCTGGTTGTTATTCGCCACCGAAGCGTAGCCGTAGTTAGGAGCGGCGTTCTGGTTGCCCACCTGGCCGTAGCTGGCCCGCAGCTTCAGCACCGACAGGAAGCTGACGTCCTTGAGGAACTGCTCGTTGGAAACGTTCCAGGCCGCGCCCACCGACGGGAACGTGCCCGTGCGGACGGGGCCCAGGAACTTCGAGGTCTGGTCGAAGCGCAGCGTAGCCGTGAGCAGGTAGCGGTCGCGGAAGTTGTAGTTGGCCCGCCCAAAGTAGGAGGACAAGCTACCGTCGTACTGGCTGCTGCGCACCACGTTGTTGGTGCTGCGCGAAGCCGACAGGTACTGGAGCGAGGGATCGAGCGGCACGTTGAAGGCCGTGCTGGAAATGCCGGTGCCGTAGCCGCGCTGCGCTTCCTGGCCCAACGTGGCCGAAAAAGTGCTGTTGTCGGCGAAGGTTTTGGAATAGTTGGCGTAGTTCGACCACACCCACGACACGTTCTCGTTGCGCGTCTCGATGAGCGCGCTCTGGGCCCGCTGGTCTACCGGGCCGATGTAGTACTGCGGCTGGTATACCTTGGGGTGGTTGTTGAAATAGTTGACGCCGAACGTGGAGCGGAACGACAGGCCCTCAAGAATCGAAATATCCAGGTAGCTGCTGCTGAACAAGTTATTGTTCTGCAACTTGTTGTACTTCTGCTCGTCGAGGTAGCGCGGCACGTTCAGCGCATTGCGCGTGATAACGTCGTCGGCGTAGCCACCAGTGGCGTTGTACGGGTCGAGGATCGGGTTCTTTTGCAGGGCGTATTGCAGCACCTGGTAGGGCTGCGAGCCGCCCTGGCCATCGCCGCTGCCCGTCTGGTTGTTGTTGGTGAACGTGGCCGCCACACCCGCCTTGATGCGCTTGGTGAGCACCACGTCATCGTTTACACGAATCACGTACTTCTTAAAGCCCGAGTTCTGGATGATGCCGTTTTGCTGGAAGTAGCTGCCGCTAATAAGGTAGCGGTTTTGCTCGGTGCCGCCCGAGGCCGACAGGCTGTAGTTGGTAATCAGGCCCTTCTGCGTTACCAGTTTCTGGTAGTCAATGCCTTCGGCATTGGTCGCAATGGCGTTTTGCAGTAGCGGGCCGTAGTCGGGCAGCGGCCGCCCGGCGTTGGTGAAGGCCTCCGTTACGAGCGTCGCGTACTGGGCGGCGTTGGTAAGGGGCAGCTCGCGTCGGATTTGCTGGAAGCCCGTGTAGCCAAACAGGTTGAACTGCGTGGCGCCCACCTTGCCGTGCTTGGTGGTGATGAGCACCACGCCGTTGGCCCCGCGCGAGCCATAAATGGCGGTGGCCGAAGCATCTTTCAAAATCTCCGTCGATTCAATATCCGCGGGCAGCAAAAAGCCAATGTCGCTCGTCTGAATCCCGTCCACCACGTACAGCGGGTCGCTGTTGTTGATGGTGCCCACGCCGCGCACCCGGATGCGGGTGCCCGAGCCGGGCTGCCCGCTGTTGGAGGTCACTTCCACGCCCGCCACGCGGCCTTGCAGGGCCTGCACGGGGTCGGAGGCAGCCACCTGCGTTAGCTGCGCGCTCGTCACCGAGGCCACGGCGCCGGTCAGGTCGCTCTTGCGGGCCGTGCCGTAGCCAATCACCACCACGTCGTTCAGCTCCTGCGCGCTTTCGGCCAGGGCCACCACCAGGTTGCTATTGGCGCCGGTTATTGGTACCTCTTTGCGCGTGTAGCCTACGAAGCTGAACACCAGCACACTGTTCTCGGGCGCTTGCAGGGTGAAGCGGCCGTCGGGGTCAGTGGTGGTGCCCAGGGTAGTTCCTTTCACTACTACCGTCACCCCGGGCAGGGCGCTGCCCTTGGCATCCGTTAGCCGCCCCGTGATGGGAACGTTTGGAGCCGCGGATACCATTGTGCCCAAACCTACGGAATCGTTTGCGTAGGTGGTATAAGGAACCGCCGGGGCCCGGAGCACGACGCGGTTGTCGTTTACTTCGTACTGAATTTTCAGCGGCGACAGCACTTCGTCCAGTATTGTGGCCAAAAGCTCGTCCTGGGCGTGAACCGTCACTTTACGCTCAGCCCCAATGAGTTGCTGGCTGTACACAAAGTGGATGTTCGCCAGCTTGGCCAGTTGGTGCAAAGTGGCTTTGATGGTTTGCCGTTCCACGCGCAGCGTGATCTTGCGCTCCAGCACATCCTGGGTCAAAACCGGGCTGGCCATTGCTGCAACGGGCATCGCGCAAACCAAGGCCCCCTGCAACAGTAGCACCTTCGCGGGCTGCCTGAAATGAGGGATGAGTCGTACTAGGTTTTTCATGAATGGGAAATCGATTGTGAGTGAGTAGAAAGCGGAGAATAGTATTCTTGCAAATACTTTAAAGCGTTATTGAACAGCGCGATGAAACAGCTAGGTTTGAAGCAAACGGCGCGAAATCAGTTCGCCGTTTTCGATTGGCAACCCGTGCTGTGGATGATGATTTCCGCGTCGGAAAGCTGGTAATAGGCCCCCAGTGATTTGCAGAGCAGGCCGAGTTTTTCGAACAGGGGTTCGTTGTAGAACGTGATGCTGACGGTGCAGCCCGCCAGTTTCGCCTTGTCGTACACCATGTGCACCCCGTATGCCTTTTCCAAAGCGGCTAGTACTTCCGTTACCGGCCGCTCTTCGAACTCGAAGGCCTGGGGCACCAGTACCACGGGCTTGTCCACCAGTTCTTTTTTCAGATGACGGCTGGTTGCCGAGTACACGACTTGCTGGTTGGGAAGCAGCAAAACCCCCGTCACTGCCGGGTGGGCCGGGGTGGCCTCTAAATCGGCGTCTTTGCGGGCCTGCACCGCTACTTTTCCCTCGCGCACGGCCACGGAAGCCTCGTTGCTGCCGGCGTAAGCTTTCACGCGGAAGCTGGTGCCGAGTACGGTGGTTACCACTTGCTTCGTGAAAACCAGGAACGGCCGCGCGGGATTTTTACTCACCTTGAAAAAGGCTTCGCCCTCCAGGTAAATGGCGCGCTTGGGGCCCAAAAACGCGGTGGCGTAGCGCAAGCTGCTGCCCGGGTGCAGCGTAACCAGGCTGCTATCGGGCAGCTGAAATACTTGCACTTGCCGGGTGGCGTTGGTGCGACGGGTCCATCCTTGTTCGGTCGTTACGCCGACTTGCAGTGGCGGCGCCGCGCGGTGCGTGGCGTAGGGCAGTAGCGCGCCCAAGCCAAGCGTAGCCAGCGCTGCCGCTGCCCAGCGCAGCTTGGGGCGGCGCCAAAAGGCGGCGGGAGGTGGCATTGTGCGGATTTTGGGCCCCGACCCAACCCCCGCCTGTTGCAGGCGCTGCCAAATAGCACCTTCCACGGCTTCTTGGTCTGGCAGCGGCTGGGCCACTAGCTTGGCCGCGCCCAACTGGGTGTACCAGCGCTCTACCATCGCCCGTTCTTTGGGCGAGCTGTGGCCGTTGAGGTAGCGTTGCAGCAAAAGGTGGAATTCGACTTCCGTCACAAAGAGCAGGTTTAGGCGGGCTTCGGTTAACAAGTCAACCAACTAGCCACGAACCCTAAACCGCACCAGTACTTTTTTGAAAATAATTTCGCAAGCTGCGCTTTTGACTAATTAACTAGCTGAATAGCTAAGCAATAGCCCTACTTGAGAAAAGCGAGCAGTGGCAAGGTTACTAGTAAAAACTCGCGCAGGTAGCCGCGAAGCAGCTTCAGCGACTTGGTCAAGTGGTACTCCACGCTTTTTTCCGATAGGTTGACCCGCACCGAAATTTCGGGTACAGTGTAGTGCTCCAGCCGGCTCAGTTGAAAGATCTCCCGCGACTTGGCGGGCAGCTGCTGCACACTGGCCCGCAAAGCCGCGCTCAGGTCGTGCAGGGCTAACCCATCCTCGGTGGCCGTGTCCACGTCAACTTGGGCGGTGCTCAAGCGGCAATAAAGCTCGTAGGCCGCCTTCACTTTCCGCACTTTTAGGTAGTTGATGATGCGGTACTTCATGGCCGAAAACAGGTACCGGTCAAGGTGCTGCACTTGGCTGCTGTTGCGCTGGCTCCACACATGCGTGAACAAGTCTTGCACCAGTTCCTCGGCAGCTTCCCGGTCGCTCAGCTTTTGGTAGGCAAGGGTAAAAAGCGGGTAGGAATAACGGCTGTAAATCTCGGCGAAAGCACCCTCTTCGTCCGTTCGTAGGGCGTCGAGCAGCGCTGCATCCGAGCACGTGCGATAAGCTCCCGAAGAAGAGAATTTCACCTAGTACAGTAAATTAAATGGGTGGGAAGGGCAACGAAATATACAAGTTATTGCCAAATTACTACCACTCTGAGCACGAGTGAAGAACCGGTTAATCAACTTTATATCGCGGACAACTCATTGACAACAAACAACTCAGCCCAATGTTATGCGGCAAAATATTGAGTTGAACGGCAACTGCGGACTCGGCGCAACCCAGCGGCGAGTTTTTCAGCAAACGATTTCGATATGCCGAATTTTGTAGCCGCTGCTAGGCATGGGCAACGGGGAAAAGCCGGCCTTTTTGGGAAACGGGCGCGCGGCCCGCGCCAGCCACGGCGAGCTAGGCACGCGGCCGGCGGCCACAAAGCGGAACAGTGAATCGAAGGAAATACCCCAGCTGCCAGCGGTGTTTCCCGCCCGCCCAAATGGGGGCGGCCGCACAAAAAAAATAGGGCCCCGGGCGCGCAGCGCCAAGTGAAAATGACCGGCTAGTCGCGGGTGCGCAGCACGCGCCAGCCGTGGGCCGGCACGGTGCGCGCTTTGGGCTGCGCCAGCGTCAGGGCTTCGCCGCTGAATACGTCGAACAAGCCTTTCTGGGGGGAAAGGGGCATCTTCTGGCCGGGCAGCACCAGCGGTTCGGCGGTGGCGTTGATGAGCACTATTACTGCTGAGCCCGCCTTTTCGCGGACGAAGCCGTAGAGGCCGTCCGGCCCGTTCAGGCGGTGGAAGGTGCTGGCCGGGTCGCCGTTGCGCAGGGCGGGGTGGCGCTTTTTGAGCTGGAACAGCCGGGTGTAGAAGTCCTGGAGCGGGTAGTCCTGCCAGTCAATCGGGTCGCGGTCGAAGAAAGCCAGCCGTTTGTTCAGGCCCGCTTCCTGGCCCGAGTACAGCAGGGGCAAGCCCGGCAGCAGCGCCGCCAGCACGGCGAAGGGCTGCGCCAGGGGCCCCAGGCGCTCGTACTCGGTGCCGTCCCAGCTGTTCACGTCGTGGTTGCTGGTGAAGTGCATGAGGTACGCGGTGGGCGGGTACTTGGCGCGCTCGGCGGCCAGGTATGTGTCGATGTCGGCCAGCGCGGCCTGGCCCTCGGCGATGCGGTCGAGCAGGTAGTGCAGGCGCAGGCCGAAGCTGGCGTCGAAGGCCCGCTCCAGCAGGTGCGTGTCGCCGTTGAACTCCTCCCAGGTGAGGCCCCCGGACGGGTACAGCTCGTCCCACTCGGCCAGCATAAATACGGGCTTGAGGGCCTCCAGCGCTGGCCGGGCCTCGTCCCAGAAATCGGTGGGCACCAGGCCGGCTACGTCGCAGCGGTAGCCGTCGAGGCCAGCCTCGCGCACCCAATAGCACAGGGCCTCAATCATGTACGCCCGCAGCTGCGGGTCGGTATAGTCGAGGGCCACCACGTCGGTCCAGTCGGCCACGGGCGGCACCAGGGCCCCCTGGTCGTCGTGCCGGTACCAGTCGGGGTGCGCTTCAATGAGGGCATTATCGCGGCTGGTGTGGTTGGCCACCCAGTCCAGAATCACCTTTATGCCCAGGGCGTGGGCTGCTTCTACTAAGTGCTGCAAATCTTCCAGGGCCCCAAATTCCGGGTTCACCGCAAAGTAGTCCTGCACGGCGTAGGGCGAGCCTAGGGTGCCCTTGCGCCCCACCGCCCCGATGGGGTGCACCGGCATCAGCCACACGATGACGACGCCCATTTTGGCTAGCCGCGGCAGGTGCGCCTCAAAGGCCCGGAAAGTGCCCTCGGGCGTGTAGTTGCGCACATTTACTTCGTAAATGGTGGCGTTGGCGGCCCACTCGGGGTGGCGCACGGTAAACAGGTGGGCGTCGGGGTTATCGGGCATAAGGGGTTAGCTATTAGCTGCTGGCTGTTAGCCGTTGGCTTTCGTTTTATAAGTCACCGATATGTACGCAGTGCTTCAATTCAGGGCCCCCAGAGGAGTAGCGCGAACTTTATAATTCGCGTCCTTGCGCCGTTAGAATGGCATTAATGGCGCGAAGACGCGAACTACAAAGTTCGCGCTACTGAACGCTGCGTAACATCAGTCAGTAAGTCAAGCGAGTGATTTTCATTGCTCGATTGATTTCCAGCAACTGCTTAAGCTACGCCCCGGCGGCCGGGGCGGTTGCCCCAGGGGCCCCAGGACTATTGCGCCAGCGCCGGGTTCCGGGCCTCGTACCAGGCGTGGGGCGTGCCGTTGGCAGCGTCGAACAGGTTGATGAATTCCAGCCCCACCTTCTCCAGAATGCGCCGTGAGGCCCCGTGCGCGGCTTCGGCGTAACCCGTAACCAGGGGCAATTTTAGGGGCCCAAAGCCTTGGGCCAGCCACGCCCGGCCGGCCTCGGTGCCGTAGCCCTGGCCCCAGTGCGGCGCCAGCAGGCGGTAGCCCAAGTCGATGAAATCGGCGCGGCCGTTCACCGGCCCGGGGTTCAGCTTGAGGCCGGCCCAGCCCAGAAACTCGCCGGTGGCGCGCAGCTCCACGGCCCAGCGGGCGGGGGCCCCGGCGCGGTATGCATCCGCGGTGCGGGCCAGCGCGGCGTGGGCCTGGGCGATACTGGTGAGCGGGGGCGTGCCCAGGTAGCGCAGCACACGCGGGTCGCTGTCCAGGGCAAACAGGCCGGCCACATCCGGGGGCCCCAGGGGGCGGTAGCGCAGGCGCGCCGAGGCGAAGGGTTCCAGCATGGGGCAAAGCAACGGGGCGGCCGGCGCAAAAGCAACCGCCGGCCCAGGGGCCGCTAGGGGCCCTACGGGCCGTTACCTTTGCGGCCATGGCGAACCGTGCTGCTCCTGCTGCGCCGTCCTACGCGGCGGTATTTGTTGATTTTGAGAATGTGTACTACTTTCTCAAAAACCACTTCCACGACCCCCCCGATCTGAACGACTACGTGCTGGCGCTGGTGCGCAAGCTGCGCGACGACCTGGCCGCCCGCGGCCTTGACTGCCTGGTGCTCAACGCCTACGCCGACTTTGAGCGCCTGGCCACCGCTCCCCAGGGTGGCCTTTACCTGATGGGTGTGAACACGCGCAATGTGCTGGGCACCCACCACAAAAATGCCGCCGACATGCAGCTCTGCATCGACGCCATGGAGGTGCTCTACACCCGGCCCGACATCGGCACGTTCGTGCTCGTGGCCGGCGACCGCGACTACATTCCGCTGCTGCAACACCTGCGGCGGCAGGCCCGGCAGGTGCTGGTGGCCGGCTTCCGCGAGGCCACTTCCGGCGACCTGCTCCAGAACCTGGGGCCCCAGCACTTCCTCGACGCCCGCGAGCTGCTCCCGCCCGCCACCCTAGCCTTTCTGGAGGCCCGCCGCCGCGCCCGCCCCGCGCCCGAAGCAACGGCCCCGACCCCCACGCCGGTGGCCCCCGCCGCCGGGTCGCCGGACGCACCCGAGGCCGAGGCCACTCCGGCATTCGACCCCGTGCGCCCCCTCACGGGCCCCGACGAGCAGAGCTGCCTGGCCTTTATGGTGGCCGAGCTGCTGCGCCTGAGCCAGCACCGCCCCGTGAACGAGCTGTGGCTCACGCCCTTTCTGCGCCGGCTGACGGACGAGTTTCCGGCCCTGCCTGAGTACGAGCGGCGTGACCTCATCAACGCCCTGCGCACGGCCGGGGCCCTGCGCATCGAGAAGCGCGAGGGCGAGCAGCACCCGTTCTCAGTCATCGTTCTCAACCCCGAGCACCCCGACGTGCGGGCCTTGGCGGCCCCGGCCGCCGCGTAGCGGTGGGCCGGCCGCCGGTTGTATTTTTGCCCCGCGCTCATTTTAGTTGTTCGTTGCTAGTTGTCAGTTGTCCGTTATTCATTTCTTTTGAACAATCTGACATCTGACAACGAATAACTGACAACTAGCAACTGACAACGAACAACTAAAAACCAACAACTAACCGATGAACCTCATTTCCGAAGCCGAAGCCGGCATCCGCTCCTTGTTTGATGCCACCCAGAAGGGTTTTGTGGGCGACGCCAGCGCTGGCCAGAACCACATCAGCAGCTGGCTGCAATACCTGCACAGCGGCGACCAGAAGGTGCTGGGCCCCATCGTGCACGAGCTCGAAGCCCTCAACACCCACATCGGCAACAACAACGCCGCCGGCATGGCCGAGGCTTTCCAGCGCATGGGCATGCTCACGTCGCAAGCGGCCCTGACTACCCACAACTTCCAAGGCAACGGCGACAAAATCCGCGAATTGAGCCAGAAGCTCATCACCGCCGCCGGCAACCTGCGCCTGCTGGCCAAAACCCAGCCCGCCCAGCACTAGTCGGCCGGCGTTGAAATTTTAGGGCCCCCGGGCCCGGCTGGTCCTCGTGGCCAGTCGGGCCCGGGGGCCTTTTGCTGGCCGGGCCCCGGGGCGAAAACGGGCCGCTGCAAAACCAGTTTTCTCCGGAAAGGTTTGTTATCAAATCGTTTCTTTTGCAATGCCAAAATATTGTACTTGAAATAGTTAACAACTGGCGCTGATCCGCGTTGATACCGCACAATCTCACCCTTCACCCTTTCCCCAACTACCGATGGATAATTCCCAATCGCAGAGCGGCACCGCCCAACTCGACGCTACCCTCACCGCCCTGCAAGGCGGCCTCGCCAACGCTGCTGGTGCCGCTGGCCCCAACATTGCCAGCTGGATCCAGACCCTAAAGGGCAACAGCCAGCTCTCGGGCATCAGCTCGGAACTGCAGAAGCTGCACGACGCCCTCAGCAGCGGCGCTTCCGATACCAGCGCCCTGGCCAGCAGCCTGAGCACCCTCGGCGAGCACACCAGCAAAGCTGCTGCTTCGGCTACGCCCGATGCCCAAGCCAAGCTCCAGCAGCTCGGCCAGGCCCTGAGTTCGGCCGGCTCGCAGCTGAAAGGCTAGTCTGCACTGCCGCTGAATAAAAAAGGCTGCCGACCCACATGGGTCGGCAGCCTTTTTTTATGAGCTGGCAATTGCGCTGTAGCGCGGACTCTGTAGTTCGCGGCTCTCGCTTCGTCCTGTCGATTACCGTTGTGCGACCGATAGTACGAAGCGAGAGCCGCGAATTACAGAGTCCGCGCTACAACTAGTATCCCAAGGCTTTGTCGTCGCCGCGCGGGTCGGCGCCGCCGGAGAGCTGGCCGTTGGGCAGCACCTCGATGGCTTCGATGCGGCCCCAGGGGCCCCGGGGGTGGATGGTGTAGCCGCTGGCCTGGAGGGCCTCCTGAGCGGCGGGGGTGAGGGCCCCGGCTTCGGCGTCGATGTAGTCGGGCAGCCACTGGTGGTGCAGGCGCGGGGCGGCCACGGCCTGCTGCGGGTCGAGGCCATAATCGACGATGCCGAGGATGGTGGTGAGCACGCCGGTGATGATGGTGCTGCCGCCGGGCGTGCCCACCACCAGGGCCAGCTTGCCGCCGCGGGCCAGGATGGCGGGCGTCATGCTGCTGAGCATGCGCTTGCCGGGGGCCACGGCGTTGGCGGTGCCGCCCACCAGGCCGAACATGTTGGGCACGCCGGCCTTGGCTGAGAAGTCGTCCATCTCGTTGTTCAGCAAAAAGCCCGCGCCGGGCACCACCACCTTGCTGCCAAACGCCCCGTTGAGGGTGGTGGTGCAGCTCACGGCATTGCCGGCGGCGTCCACGATGTTGTAGTGGGTGGTTTCGTTGCTTTCGTAGCCGGGCAGGCCGGGGCCGGCGGTTACCTCGGCGCTGGGCGTGGCCCGGCCATCGGCCCGGATGGTGCTGGCCCGTTGCCGGTTATAGTCCTTCGCCAGCAGCTGGGCCACTGGCACGCGCCCGAAATCGGGGTCGCCGAGGTAGGTGGCGCGGTCGGCGTACACGCGGCGCTCAACCTCCGTGAGCAGGTGCGTGGCGGCGGGCGTGTGGTAGCCCAGGGCCCTCAGGTTCACGGGCTCCAGCATCTGGAAGGCTTGCAGCAGGGCCACGCCGCCGCTGCTGGGCGGCGGCATCGTGATGACGTCGTAGCCGCGGTACTGGCCCCGCAGCGGCGCGCGCCACTTGGGCTGGTATCCGTCGAGGTCCTTCTGGGTGATGAGGCCCCCGCGGCGGCGCATTTCTTCCAGTATATACCGCGCCGTTTCGCCCTGGTAAAAGCCGCCGCGCTGCTGGTCCTGGATGCGGATGAGGGTGGAGGCCAGCTCGGGCAGGCGCACGGTGTCGCCCGGGTGCCAGGTGCCGCCGGGGCGCACGTAGGCCGACGGGTTGCCGGGGTTGTACTTGATAAAATCGTCGTGGGCCCGGTTGAGGCCCCCGGCCTCGCGCTCGGTGAGGGCGTAGCCGCGGGCTAATTTGATGGCGGGGGCCAGCAGCGCGGCCCAGGGCAGTTTGCCCAGCTTGTCGTGCAGGGCCACCATGCCGGCCACCGAGCCGGGCGTGCCCACGGCCAGGGGCCCGGCGGTGCTCAGGCCGGGCACCACGTTGCCGGCCGGGTCGAGGTACATATCCCGCGTGGCTCCGGCGGGCGCGGTTTCGCGGAAGTCGAGGGTGCCGGCCGTGCCGTCGGGGGACCGGTACACCAGGAAGCCGCCGCCGCCGATGTTGCCCGCCACGGGCAGCACCACGGCCAGCGCAAACTGCACGGCCACGGCCGCATCGTAGGCATTGCCCCCTTTTTTAGGATGGCCAGCCCCACCTGCGAGGCCAGCGGGTGGGCCGAAATGACCATGGCGTGGGCCGCCAGCAGCGGCGCCCCCGCCCCGGTGGGCACCGTCGAGAGCCCCGAGCCTTCCAGGGCCCCCGGGGCCCCGGCCTTGGGGGCGCGCGGCTGCCCGCCGGTGCAGGCCGCCAGCACGGCCAAGGGTAAAACGATTACGCGAATTTTCATAGTCGCAAGTAACGCGGATTTGCGGGTAGCGGGAGTCAATTAGAAATTAAAAATGAGGAATTAAAAATGCCACTGGCCCGGCCGCTGCTTCATTTTTAATTCCTCATTTTTAATTTTTAATTCCATTTCAGAGGGCCCCAAGTGCCCCGCCGCTACCTTTCGCGTACCAATTGCCAAACCCTTCCCGCCCCGCCCATGGAACCCACCGCCCCGCTCGCCGCTCCCGTTCCCCCGTTGCCGCTCGTGCAGCAGGATTCCTGGCTCGCCCCCTTCGAGCCCGTGCTGCGCCAGCGCCAAGCCCGCCTGGCCGCCCGCCTGGCCGAAATTGCGCAGCACCACGGCTCGCTCGAAGACTACGCCACGGCCCACCAGCAGCTGGGCCTGCACTACGACGGCCGCCGCCGCGGCTTCCGCTACCGCGAGTGGGCCCCGGGGGCCGAGGCGCTGTACTTGGTGGGCGACTTCAACGGCTGGGACCGCCAGGCCAACCCGCTGGAACGGCTCGACTACGGCGTCTGGGAAATTTTCCTGCCCGACAAGGAATACAAGGACCGGCTGGTGCACAACAGCAAGTACAAAGTGCACGTCGTCAGCGCCAACGGGGCCCAGGACCGCCTGCCCGCCACCGCCCGCCGCGTGGTGCAGGACGATTACACCAAGGACTACGCCGCCCAGGTGTGGCGCCCCACCGTGGGCTTCGCCTGGACGGACCAGAAGTTCCGGGTGGCGGCGGCCATCAAGGAGCCGTTCATCTACGAGGCCCACGTGGGCATGGCCACCGAGGAGAGCCGCGTGGGCCTCTACCGCGAGTTTGCCGACAACATCCTGCCCCGCATCGAGGCCGACGGCTACAACTGCGTGCAGCTGATGGCCGTGATGGAGCACCCGTACTACGGCTCGTTTGGCTACCACGTGGCCAACTTTTTTGCGCCCAGCTCGCGCTTCGGCACGCCCGAGGAGCTGAAGTATTTGATCAACGAAGCCCACCGCCGCGGCATCGCCGTGCTGCTCGACGTGGTGCACTCGCACGCCGTGAAAAACCAGGCCGAGGGCCTGGCCGACTTCGACGGCTCGGGCAACCTGTACTTCCACAAGGGCGAGCGGGGCAACCACCCGGGCTGGGACTCGAAGCTGTTCGACTACGGCCGGCCCGAGGTGCAGCAGTTCTTGCTCAGCAACTTGCGCTACTGGTTGGAGGAGTTCCACTTCGACGGCTTCCGCTTCGACGGCGTGACGAGCATGCTCTACCACCACCACGGCGAGGGCGTGGCCTTCGTGGGCTACGACCAGTACTTTGGGCCCGGGGCCGACGAGGACGCCATTCTGTACCTGCAACTGGCCACCACGCTGGTGCACGAGTTCAAGAAGGGGGCCCTGCTGGTGGCCGAGGACATGAGCGGCCTGCCCGGCCTGTGCCGCCCCCTGGCCGACGGCGGCATCGGCTTCGACTACCGCCTGGCCATGGGCATTCCCGATTACTGGATCAAGCTGCTCAAGCACACGCCCGACGAGGCCTGGAACCTGGGCGACCTCTGGCACATGCTCACCAACCGCCGCGAAGGCGAGAAAACGGTGGCCTACGCCGAAAGCCACGACCAGGCCCTGGTGGGCGACAAAACGCTGGCCCAGTGGTTATTCGGCGACGGTATCTACCACCACATGCAGGCAGCCGACCCCGACCCGAACGCCGCCCGGGCCCTGGCGCTGCACAAAATCATCCGGCTGGTGACACTGATGGCCGGCGGCGAGGCTTACCTCGACTTCATCGGCAACGAGTTTGGGCACCCGGAATGGGTTGATTTCCCCCGCGAGGGCAACGGCTGGAGCTACCAGTACGCCCGCCGCCAGTGGAGCCTGGCCGACAACCCCGACCTAAAATTTCACTTCCTCGGCGCCTTCGACAACGCCCTGATTCATTTGGCCAAGGCCCGCCACGTGCTGTCTGGGGGCCTCGCCCAACTGCTGCACCACGACGAGGAAAACAAAGTGCTGGCCTTCGCCCGGGGCCCCCTGGTGGTCATCGTCAACCTGCACGTGGCGGAAAGCCAGCCCGATTACCGCTTCTGGGTGCCCAAGGAGGGCCGCTACCGCGTGGTGTTATCGAGCGACAGCAGTGCCTTCGGCGGCTTCGACCGGCCCGACGAGCACTACATCTACGAAACCTACGAGCAGCACCTGCGCGTGTACCTGCCCAGCCGCGTGGCCCTGGTGCTGGCCCTGGCGTAGGGGCTTGGGGGCCCTAAGTGGTTATGACTGTAGTAATACCACCGTTTTGCTGAACCTACGACAGTTGAGTGATTTCTCATGCAGCGAAAGCAGTAGTTTCGGGTTCGAACAGGGATTTTGCTTCCCTGTTGGGGGACTTTAACCAGCTGTGTCGTGGGAATAGTTAACAAAGGGCTTAGACTGTTGATGGGTGCCTGTTATGCTTTCCAGGCCTATAAAGGGGAAATCGGGCGCCTTAAAGCTTCCATCTTATTGGGGTTGTTCATCAGCCTCCCGTCAACGGCGTTCGTGATGGCAGGCATATGGGCCAGCCATGTTTCTGCCCCCGACTGGTTGCTGATTATAACACCCATTGCCACCGTTGTGCTAGGCGATAAACTGGCAAACGCGTGCTACCAGCGCGTGCCCTTTGCGGTGCTGTCCCTACAAGGTATAAATAAGCTATTGCTTATTAGTGGTTTACTTCTTGTTTTAGCAGCGATGTTAGTGCTCAGTTTTTTGTTGACCTTGGTTAACATCCTTAAATCGTAACGACCTGCTGCGAGAAGCATTGCCTGAAATGACATTGTGAAGCAAGATGCTCGTTTAAGTAAACCGCTGCCTATAGAGTATTCACCAACCTGGCAAAAGTGCCCTATTGTCCAGATTGAGTTTAAGAAACTCGTTTACCTTTCAAAGTTTACGAAACTAGGATTGGAGATGAGTTTCGTGAACTCATCTTAGGTCAGGTTTCAAGGGATGGTTGGGTAACTTATTTTTATTAATTACTTGACGCTACTGAGGCCAAATAGCTACTTCAGCAGCTCCAGCACCACGGCAGTTTTAACTAGCAGCGGGGCCCTAACTGCGAGGACGCGCTGGCCGCAGTTTAAGCGCAGCGAACTGCGCGCCACGAAACGGGGCGAGTTTGTAACTCGCAAAGCAGAACGGCCTTACACCAGATCCACCCGCAAAACCGCCTCCATTCCCGCGTAAAAGGACGCCGACGAGTACACGTAGTCCTCCGCCCGGTAGCAGATGCCTGCCCGCACGGGGTTTTGGTGGATGTATTCTAGCTTCTGCCGCAGCATGGTCTCCGATTGCAGCTCGACGTTGTGGCTGGGCTGCTGCCACAGCTGAATGTGGGTGTTGCGCGGGTTGAACTCGCCCTGCTTGTGTAGCATCCACTCCAGCCACTGGCGGCGGCTCTCCTGGAGGTTGGCGTGCAGCGTTTGAAACACTTGCTTGGCAGTGAATTTCTTAAAAATCCCGCATGATGTCGGACAGGGCATAGCCCTCCGCCGCCCGTGCGATGAGGTGCAAGTGGTTGGTCATCAAGCAGTAGCTGAATAGCTCCAGGCCTTTATTGGCCTGGCAATACCGCAGGCTATCGATGATGAGGTCTTTGTAGAGGGGACGGGTGAAGATGTCCAGCCATTCCACGACGGTGCAGGTGATGAAATACAGGCCCTGCTGGTGGCGGATGGGGTAGGCCATTTCTGGGTGGTTATTGTTGCAAACCTGCGAGTTACAAACTCGCTCCGTTTCGTGGCGCGCAGTTCGCTGCGCTTAAACTGCGGCCAGCGCTGGTGGCGTTGGCGTAGGGCCCCGGGGCCTTTAGGCGCGCTTCTGGCCGTTGCGCAGGCGCTGGATGGTGGTGGCCAGGCGCTGGGTGCGGCCCTCGGCGGTCTTGGCCCCGTCGAGCCAGCGCACGTAGTCGCGCTGGTCGGGGCGGAGGAGGGTCTCGAAGAAGGCGCGGGCGGCGGGCGTAGCGTCGAGGGCGGCGGACAGGTCGGGCGGCAGGGTCACGACGTGCACTTCGGGGGCGTGGCGCAGGGCCACGCGCAGGGTGTCGCCCACGGTTTTGCCCAGGGCCCGGCGCACTTCCCGGGGCACCGGCAGGCCGTGGTGGCCGTCGCCGAGCGGGGCCAGGGTGGTGCGGTGCGGGAAGCCGTCGAGGGTGGTTTGCACGGGCAGCTTGCCTCGGGTACCGTACACTTCCTGCACGGAAAACGGCACGGCCACGAACAGGCCGCCGTCGGCGCTGTCGGCTTCGATTACGGCTTCAAATTCTTGTTCGGCCTGGAAGGATTCCATCAAAAGCAGGGGTAAAGGAGTAAAAATGGGGATAACGGGAAAATTTTGGGGATAACCGAACTGGGCGCCGCGGCGCGGCTTGAGCCAGGGCCCCGGCCGCGCGGTGGCCCACCGATTTTCCCGCTGGGGCCCTAACTAAGGCCGCGCGTCCCGGCCGATTTCGGCCAGCACGGCGCGTACGCCGTCGGCATCGTCGGCGGCCACGGTGCGTACCTGGGCGGGGGCCAGCAGCGGGTAGTGCCGCAGGGCCTGGGCCCGGAGCGCGTCGCTCGTCACCAGCACGGTGTGGGCATAGCGGAGCACCATGCGCTCCAGCTCCAGCAGCCAGCCGCGCTCGGCGGGCGCCGCCGACTCGGCCGCCAGCAGGCGCAGGTGCACCACCAACGGCCGCCGGGTACGGGTGCGGATTTCCAGCGCCGCCAGCCAAGTGGGCCAGTCGGGGGCGTACACAACCCCGAAGTCCTCACCGCCGCCGTCGAGCACGTAGGTGGCAAAGCGGGCGTACTGAATGACGCGGTAGTGCAGGTCGTCGGAAAGGGCGAAGGCCGGCGGCACCGCCGCGGCTTGGGTGGGCCCGGCCGGGGCCCGCTGCAGCGCCGCCAGTCCCTGCGTGAGCGAAGCCCGGGCGGGACCCGCCAGGGGGGCGGCTACGGGGGCGGTTTCCACGGTGAGGTCGTCGTCGTCGTCCTCGGCCAGGTCGGCCGCCTCGCCCGCGCCAATTTCCTCCTCAGACTGGTCGAACAGCGGAGCCGCCGTTACCCCGGCAGGCGTTGCGGTGGCCGGCCCGGCGGCGGCCGCTAATGGCGCTGGGGCCCCCGTGGGGGCGGCTGGGGCCCCTGGTACTGGTGCGTTGTTGGTAGCCGCGGCCGCCTCTGCTACCGAAGTGGCTTCGGCTGCTGCCGCTGCTAGCGTTGGGGTTGCTACTGCATCGGCCGCGGGGCTGGCGGCTGTTTCGGCGCTGCCGAGGTAGGGGGGCGGCGGGGGCCT
>NZ_MDZA01000432.1 GCF_001816125.1 Hymenobacter coccineus
GGTTCGGCCGGGGCCCCCAGCGGAGTGCCGGGCAGCGCCGCCGCGCGCGCGCAGGATGCGCGCCAGCGCCAGGGCCCCCAGCAGCGGCATGGCCAGCTGCGCCATCACCAAGCCCATGCTCACGGCGCGGAAGCTGCGGTAGCCGGGCAAGTAATGAAATATCAGGCTGTTAATCGACTCGAAGTTTTTGCCCCAGGCCAGCACGAACGACACCAGCGTGCCGGCCAGCAGCCAGTAGCGGGTGCGCTTGTCCACTACGAATAAGCCCAGCACGAATAGGAAGCACACCACCACGCCCACGTACACGGGGCCCGCCACGTAGGCCTGGTCGCCCCAATAAGTCGGCATTTGGGAGGCGGCCTGCGGGTCGGCGCCGAGGGTGCTCAGCTCGCGGGCCGTGTTCGAGTCGGGGCCCAGGGCCATGCTGCTGCTGCCGCCGAAGAAGTTGGGCACGAGCAGCGTCATGGTTTCGCCCACGCCGTAGCTGTAGGCAAAGGCGTAGTCCTCGTCTTGCTGGGCGGCGCTGGCAGCCGGCGCCTCGCCGGGCGCGGCGGGCAAGGCCTTTAGCTCCGACGGCGAGCGGTTGCTGAACTTGCTGTACTCGTACGTAGTGTAGAGGCGGCCGAAGCTGACGCCCACCGCCAATAGGGTCCCCACGGCCAGCAGTGCCACCCGCTGCCCAAAGGCCGGCAGGCGCCCAGCGCGGGCCGCGGCCACCAGCTCCACAATGCCATAAATAACTACCAGTAAGCCTACGTAGTAAGTAATCTGCGGGTGGTTGGCGCGCAAATTCAGCGTGAGGCCCACGGCAAAGAGCGCGGCCCCCAGCCACTTGTCGCGCCGGAACGTGACGAGCAGCCCGCCCAACACCAGTGGCGCGTAGGCCAGGGCAAACGACTTGGTGTTGTGCCCAGCCAGCAGAATGGCCAGGTTGTAGCTCGAAAAGCCCAGCGCCACCGCGCCCGCCACCGCCACCAGCGGCGGCAGCCCCAGCGCCACGCCCAGCACGTAGCCGCAGAGCAGCGCCAGGAACAGGTTCGATACCGCCGAGGGCAGGCCCAGCGTCAGGGCCTTCTGCAAGTACACCGACAAGTCGCCGGGGAAGTGCACCGAAATCAAATACGTTGGCATGCCCGAAAACATGGAGTTCGTCCACAGCGGCTCGTGGCCGTCGTGCATAGCCGCCCAGTTGCGCACCTCCTGCGCCCCACCCTGAAACTGGGTGATGTCGTGCTGGGCCAGCGACTTGCCGTCGAACACAATGGGCGCGAAGTAGGCGCAGGCCAGCACAATGAAGAACAACACCGCCAGCGCGTGCGGCAGCACCCGCTGCCACAGCGGCGCGGTACGAACAAGGGGAGCAGAAGCAACAACAGCGGCCATCGGGGCGGGGTAGGGTAAAGGAAACCGAGCCCGAAGGTACGGTTGTGCGGGTTTAGGGCCCCGGGGCCCCCGCCGGCGGCCATCCACCCCAGCCGTACCTTTGCCCGCCGTTTCCCAGCTGTCCTGCCCATGTCCACGCACCTCCCGATGGCCCCCGCCACCCCGCCGCCCTTCGATGCCGACGAGCTGATTTCCATCGTCGTGCCGCTCTACAACGAGGCGCAGAGCGTGCGCACACTGGCCAGCCAAATCGTGGAGGTGATGGAAACCCACGGCTTCCACTACGAGCTGATTTTGGTGAACGACGGCAGCGCCGACCAAACCTGGGGCCACATCAGCGCCCTGGCCGCGGCAACCCGCACATCATCGGCCTCGACATGGCCGGCAACTACGGCCAGACGCTGGGCCTGCGCGCCGGCTTCGAGCAGGCCCAGGGCAGCATCGTGGTGGCCATGGACGGCGACTTGCAACACGACCCGGCCTACTTGCCCGAGTTCGTGCGCCTCATCCGCGAAGGCTACGACATGGTGGGCGGCGCCAAAAGCAAGCGCCCCGAAGGCTTCCTCAAAACGCTGATTTCCAACGGGGCCCACAACATCATCAGCCGCCTCTCGGGGGTGAAGCTGGAGTATTTCGGGGCCACCTACAAGGCCTACCGCCGCTACCTGCTCACCAACGTGGAGATGCTCGGCGACGCCCACCGCTTCCTGGGGGCCCTGGTGGCGCGCAAGGGCGTGCGCTACATCGAGTTCCCCATCGAAATCCGGGCCCGCGAGTTCGGCACCAGCAACTACGGCCTCAACAAAGTCTTCAAGGTCATCGTCGATTTGCTGATTCTGCGCTTCACCGTGGTGTATGCCCGCAAGCCGTTCCGGCTGTTCGGCGTGCTCGGTATTCTCAGCCTGCTCATCGGCGGGGCCCTTACCATGGGCTTCCTCGTTGGCTCGGTGTTCTTCCGCGTCCACATCGCCAAGCAGTTTCCGATGGAGTTCATCTTCAGTCTGTTCCTCATCATGGGCGGCATCTTTTTGCTGAGCTTCGGGGTGCTGGCCGAAATAGGGACCTACACCTACTTCGCCCGCCGCAACCGCCGGCCGTACGTGCTGCGCCACCTAGCGCACCAGGCCGCTGGGGCCCCGGCAGCCGCCCCAGTGCCCCAGCCCGCGGCGGCCCGGGCAATTAAATAGGGCCCCGGACGGCCCCGGCCGCAACCTATCCGGCGCGGCCCCGCTTAAAGGAGCGCCGCGCTACTCCCGCGGCCCCTCCCCCGAAATGGACATCCCCGCCCTCACCGAAGAAGATACTAACCGCGTAATCGAAATGGCCTGGGAAGACCGCACGCCGTTTGAAGCTATCCTGGCGCAGTTTGGCCTGCCCGAGCAAGCCGTTATCGAGCTGATGCGTCGCGAGTTGAAGGCCTCGTCGTGGCGCCGGTGGCGCGCCCGGGTGCAGGGCCGCCCCACCAAGCACCGCGCCAAGAGCGCCGTCGACGACGCCCGCTTCAAGTCCAAGGCCCAGCGCAGCATCACATTCAACAAAATCGCCAAGCGGCCCTGATTTCCCCGCCTAATTAGCTCCATGCGCCGGCTCATCATCAACTGCGACGACTACGGCTGGGACGCCCCCGCCACCGCCGCCATCCAGGAGCTGGCCGCGCAAGGCCGCATCAGCAGCACCACTGTGATGTCCAACCTGGCTACCGACGCCGACCTGCGCGCCCTGGGGCCCCTGCAAGCGCACATCTCCACCGGTCTGCACCTCAACCTGATCGATGGGGCCCCGCTGAGCCGCGCTTCCGCCGTGCGCACGCTGATCGACGCCGATGGGCAGTTTTTCAAAGGGCAGCTGCTGCTGGCGCGTTTCCTCAGCGGCCGGGTGCGGGTGAGCGAGCTGGAAACCGAAGTGGTAGCCCAACTGGCCCGATTGGCACGGTTCGACGTGCCAGTTTCGCACGCCGATAGCCACCAGCACCAGCATTTGTACCCGGCGCTGGGGCCCGTGCTCACCAGCATCTTGCGGCGGCACGGCATCCGCCGCCTGCGCCGCTGGAGCACCCAGCCCGGCTATGCCCTGCGCGGCCAGCTACTGAACGCCTTCGGCGTGGCCTCGCGCTACGGCCTGCGCGGCTTCCAGTCGCCCAACGCGCTGGTAGCCGATTTCTCGGCCGCGCAAGACGCCACGCTGCCGCTCTTCATCCAAGGCTTGGCCCGCGCTTTCCGCCGGGGCCCCGTGGTGGAATTCATGACGCACCCGGGCCTAACGAACCGCGAAACCTCTTATCTCAACCGAGTGGCTGAATACGAGTTCTGGCGCGACGGCGCGTGGCCGGAGTACTTGGTGGAGAACGAGATAGAGCTGGTACGCTACAATGAACTGTAGCGTGGACGCTGCGAGTCCGCGCTACAGTTACTCGTCCAGGTACTGGTGCACGAACTTGATGGCCGTGGAGCCATCGCCCACGGCGGCGGCTACGCGGGCCATAGCGCCGGCGCGGCCGTCGCCGGCGGCGAACACGCCGGGCACGCAGGTTTCGAGGGCGAAGGGCTCGCGCGGGCGCTTCCAGTTGGCGGCGTAGCGCGGGTCGGCCACTAGGTCGCGGCCGGTGAGCACGTAGCCCTTGGCGTCGCAGATGACCGTGCCGCACACCCATTCGGTGCTGGGCTTGGCCCCGATGAACACGAACAGGGCCCGGGCGGGCCGCTCTTCGGTTTGCTCGCCCACTTGTAGCACCACAGCTTCGAGGTGGCCCTCGCCTTTCACCTCCTTCACCTGGGCAAAGGGCAGGATTTCGATGTTCTCGGTGCCCGCAATTTGCTCAATCAAGTACGCCGACATGCTGCTGGCCAACGACTTGCTTCGGATGACGATGAACACCCGGCGGGCGTAGGTGGCCAGGTACATGGCCGCCTGCCCCGCCGAGTTGCCGCCGCCCACAATGTACACGTCCTGCTGGTCGCAGGAGCGGGCCTCGGTGCGCGCCGCCCCGTAGTACACGCCCGCCCCGCTGAGCGCGTCGATGCCCGGCACTTCCAGTTTGCGGTAGCTCACGCCGGTGGTGAGCACCACGGCGCGGGTGCGCACCTCGGTGCCGCTGCTGAGGGTGAGTACTTTATAGCCATCCTGCACGCACAGGTTAGTTACCTCCTCGGCCAGGAACTCGGCGCCCAGGCGCACGGCTTGCGTCCAGGCGCGGTGGGCCAGCTCGGTGCCGCTAAGGCCGGTGGGGAAGCCCAGGTAGTTTTCGATGCGCGAGCTGGTGCCCGCCTGCCCGCCGGGCGCCTCGCGCTCGATGAGCAGGGTTTTCAGGCCTTCCGATGCGCCGTACACCGCCGCGCCCAGGCCCGAGGGCCCCGCGCCAATCACCACCACGTCGTACAAATCGCCCGAAGGCTGCGTGAGTAGGCCCAAGTACTGCGTGAGGTCGGCGCGGGTGGGGCGGGCCACGGCGTGGCCGTCGGCGTACACCACCACGGGCAGGTCGGCGGCTTCAAACTCGGTGCTTTCGAGCAGCTTAGCCGCGGTCGGGTTGGTCTCAAAATCAAGCCACTCGAAGGGCACCATGTAGCCGGCCAGGGCGCTCTTGACGGCGTGCGAGAGCGGCGACCACTGGAACCCAATCAGCCGCAGGCCCTGAAACGCGGGCTTGTGCTGGGCCTGCCAGGCCGCCAGCAGGTCGTGCAGCGTGGGGTAGAGCAGCTCCTGGGGCGGGTCCCAGGGCTTGAGTAAGTAGTAGTCGATGCGGGCCCCGTTGATGGCCCGGATGGCGGCTTCGGTGTCGGCGTAGGCGGTGAGCAGCACGCGCTTGGCGTCCGGAAACAGGGCCCGAGACTTTTCCAGCAGCTCCACGCCCTCCATGCCGGGCATGCGCTGGTCAGCCAGCAGCAGGGCCAGGGGTTCGGCGCGGGTTTGCAGTTGGTGCAGGATTTCCAGGGCCCCGGCGCCCGAGTCGGCCCGCAGCACGCGGTAGTCGCGGCGGAACTCGGCGCGCAGGTCGCGCTCGACGGCGTTGAGGACCTGTGGGTCGTCGTCGACGGCTAGGATGACAGGTTTTTTCATGCAGAAAGGCCGCGCATTGCCGGCCGGAAAGAATAACGCAATAGAAGAAAAAAGGCTACGCCACCGGCAGCCAGGCGCAAAATTCGGTGCCCTGGGGCCCCGAGGTGACTTCGAGCCGGCCGCCGTGGTTTTGCACGATGCGCTGGGCAATGTCGAGCCCCAGGCCGGTGCCCTCGCCGGCCTGCTTGGTGGTGTAGAAGGGCTCGAAGATGTGGGGCAGCACGTCGGCCGGAATGCCGGGCCCGTCGTCGGCCACGCACACCTGCACGAAGCCGGGCGCCAAGCGGGTGCGCAAGGTAAGGCTGCCGCCGGGGGGCAGTGCATCGACGGCGTTGTCGATGAGGTTGGTCCACACCTGGTTGAGGCCGCTGACCTGGCCGTGCACCTGGGGCAGGTTGGGGGCGTATTCGCGGGTGAGGCGGATGTTTTTGGCCCGCAGCTGGTAGCCAAAGATGTTGAGCGTGCTTTCGAGCCCGGCGGCCGCGTCGAGGGGCGCGAAGTCGCCGCCGCGGTCCATGTGCGAGTACGTTTTCACGTTGTCGACCAGCGTGCTGATGCGGCTGCTGGCTTCCTGCACGTCGCGCAGCAAGCCTTGGGTGCTGAGCTGCCCTTCGAGCCAGGCGAAGGCGGCGGGGCGGGCGGCGGGGCGTTGTTGATGATGTTCAGGAACTTCACCTTGTTGTAGAGCTTCACCAGGTCGATGCGGCCGTTGGCGCTGAGCTCGGCGTTGTTCTGGATGGTGTTGCCCAAGGCCAGCGGCACGGTCAGGGTATCCCGGGCGGGGTCGCCGGTGGGAATTGGGAACACGGGCGAGCGCAGGGCCGTGGAGGCCGCCTGCCAGGTGTAATTGGCCACGTAGCGCACGTCGGAGCTCAGCCAGTCGGTGAGCGGAAACTTATCGAGCGGCAGGCGGTAGGTGGCCGCAATTTTCTGAAAGAAGTTGGTGGTGCGGCCCCCGGCCAGCAGGTTCTGGCGGATGAGCGTGCGGTTGTCGATGGCCTCCTGGCTGTTGCCCACGGCGCGGCCCACGCCCTCGTCAATCACGCCGCGGTTGGTGGCGGTGTAGTCAATGGTCAGGGCCTTGGTGAGGGCCCAACTCAGGTCGTAGATGCGGTTGATGTAGAACGACTTCTGGTACACGCCGGCAATGCCGAAGGTGGTGGGCACCTCGCCGGGGTTCACCACGCGCTGCAAAAACCGCTCGTTGTAGCGCCGGTCCAGGTCGATGCGGAAGGCGAAGCGTGAGGGCAGGGGTGTGAAGTTCACCTGCTGCAAAAACTTCAGGTACGGGCTGCTCAGGGCCTTCGCCTGGGCAAAGGGCGTGTAGTTTTTAGGCGTGGTTTGGAAGGTGTAGGCCGCCGCCGCCTGAAACGAGCGGGTGTAGTCGCTGGAGGTGCGCACGTCGGAATGCTGGCGCTCGGCGATGGAGTAGCTCAGGGCAATGTTCTCAATGTCCCAGGGCTTGGGCTGGCGCGGCGGCGCGGCGGGCCCCCCGCCGATGGGCGGCGCGGCCACCACCCGCTCCTTGCGCACGTTCAGCAGCGAGAGGCTGCGGGTGGTGGTCATGTCAATCACCTTCTTGCTGTAATCGGCGCGGGCGTCGGCGTCGGCAAATTTTTCCAAACTCTGGCGCAGCTTGGTGTCGGGGTCGAGGGGGTCGTACTCTGGGGCCCGGCGCTCGGCGCCCACTTGCAGCAGCACCGGCACGCGCAGGTTCAACTGGGCGGGCAGCAGCTTGTCGGCGGCCACCACGGCGTTCAGGTCGCCGCGCATTACGTCGTCGAGCGAGCGTTGCTGCACTTTATCCTGCAAGCCGCCGAAGCCGACGCTGGTGTAACTGCCAGTGGCCGTCACGGTAGCCAGGTCAGCCAGCTTCACGTTCATGCGGGCGTTGGCGGCGTAGCCGGCCTGCTGCTCGAAGTCGTACACCCGCAGCTCGTCGGCCCACATGTTCACGCTCTTGGCACCCACGTCGGCCGAGGTCGGGTTCAGGATGCCAATCATGCAGCCCTGCACGGCCGAAAAGTCGGGGTTGCCCACCACCGTCACGGTGGCCCCACTGGGCAGCGTCACGGTGAAGGGCACCAAGTAGTTCACCGGCGACTGCTTATTGCGCAGCGACTTGGCATCAATAAAATCCTGGAACGCCACGTCGATGTTGTTGGCCTCAGGCCACACATCGGCCTGCGTGGTTTGGCCGGCCCGGGTCACCACCAGCGGCACCGAGTACTCGTAGTAGTTCTGGGTGTAGTCGGTGCCGATGCGCACGAAGCCGCGCACATCGCCGTCGCGCAGGTTGGGGTCGTCGGAGTCGGCGTGCAGGTACATGCGCAGGCGCTTGTAGCGCAGCATGTTCACGGTCAGGTTCTTGTAGGCCGCCTTGGCGTAGCCGTCGCTCAGGCCCGTCACCGACAGGCGCAGGCTCTGCTCGTTCTGCACCCGGGCCACGGCCGAGCTGCCGTACTCAGTGTCGCGGATGATGTTGGGCGGCGTCACGTACGGAATGGCGCCGGGCGTGGCCGACTGCCCGTTTTCCTCCACGCTCACGGTGGAGATACTGAAGGCCCGCGCGTCGGTGGTGATGTTCACCGGCAAGTTGCTCTGGTCCTGCGCGATGGGGTAGTTGTAGCGGCGCCACTGGTTGGCCACAAACTGGGGCTGCACCATGCGCAGCACCACGGGCTGCTGCCAGCCGGTCATGTACATGCGCACGAAGCGGATGGATTTGTAGCCGAAGTCAGTGGTACTGGTCGCGCCGTTCACTACAATGCGCTGGTTGGGGTCGCGGATGGGGATGCGGAACTGGTACCACGTCACCGTTTCGTTGTTGCTGCCGGTAATGGGCGGCGTCGTCACCTTGTCGATGATGTAGTTCTGGCCCACGTTCTGGGCGTTGGGCAGCAGCGGAATGCTGTACTCGTGGTACTGCTCCACGTCCTGAATCACGTTGTCGCGGTTCAGGTCTTCCTTGTCGGGGTAGGCCGTGGACGTGGCCTGGCTGCCCTCGGGCGAGTTGCCCTCGTAGCCGTTGTAGTTCTTGTAGCGCCCTAGGATTTTGACGTTGTTGTCGGTATAAAACCCGTCGAGGTGGTAGCGGAAGTCGTCGGCGGCCGGGTCGGCAAACGTGCCGTAAACGCCCGAAATGTTGCTGTTCGCCTGCGCCACAAAGGCCTGCTCGGCTACGTCGTTCAGGCCATCGAGGCCCACGTCCTGCACGGCCCGGGCCCCCGGGGCCCCCGAAAACGCATCGGTCAGGAACTGCTGCGTGCTCACCAGTCCCCACGGGGTCTGCTGCACCAGCGTAGTGGGGTCGGCCTGGTCGGGCGTGGGCAAACCGTTCTCAAACTCGTGCTGGTTGCTGTCGCGCAGCAGGTCCTCGCTCACGTTGCCGAGGTTGATGACCAGCCGGCCGCCGGTGGCGTTGTTGGTGGGCGGGTTGTTGGAGTCGTCCACCTGCCCGTTGCGGCCGGGCAGAAACGGGTCCAGCATCCAGAACTCCAGGTACTCAATGTTGGCGTTGTCGAAATCGGTGTCGAACGTAATGGCCCGCGAGATACCGCCGAAGCGGTTTTCAGGCAGGTTGACCCCGGCGTTGTTAGCGAAGCGCTGGCCGTCGGCCTGGATGTTGGGCGTGTAGTTGTAGGGCCCCCGCTCGCCGGGGAAGTAGGCCATGTCGAAGGTGTACTCGTAGCCGTTGCCGGTGGCGCCCAGGTCCTTGTTTGGGAACACTTCGTTGCGCGGAATGCCGCGGGTGTAGTGGTTGCTCAACGAGATGTCGCCGGTGGCGATGTTGGCCGGTACGCTGGGACCCCCGGTGTAGTAGGTCTGGTCCACGGTGTACCAGGCCAGCTTGGCGCGCTGGTAGTTCACGCTCAGGTCGAGGGCCCGCGAAATGGTGGCCGGCGTGGTGGCCAGGCGCCAGGCCGGGATGGCCGTGAGGCCCCCCAGCGTGTAGGGCGTGCGGGCGTTCTCGAAGTCGTCCACGTAGCTGGTGCCATTCTCGCCGCTACCCAGCTGCGACTTGCCAGCCAGCAGCTTCGCAAACTCACCGCTGAAGGCGAAGGTCGAAATCTCCTTGGTCGAGTAAAACGGCAGCCGGTCGAGCAGCTTGGTCAGCACCCGGCTGTCCTTGCGGATGCTGCCGTCGAGGCCCACGATGCTGTTGTTGGCCGGCTCGTCGCCGATGTTCACGCGGTTGATGCCGGGGGCCTGGTTCTCCAACAGGTACAGCGCCGTGCCGCCCAGCGTCACGTCCTTGTTCATGCGGTAGTCAAAGCGCGTGCCCACCAGGCGGCGCGGCTGCACCTGCACCAGGGCGTTTTTCTCAAAGGTGATGCGCAGCTCGTTGGCCGAGGCCAGGTACGACGGGTTCAGGATTTTCACCTTCGCCTGGTCATAAAACACTTGGTAGTCGGTGCCTTCCGTAAGCAGTGTCGAGCCCGAAAACACCTTCACCGAGCCCTGCGCCACCCCAATGCCGGGCAGGCTCACCTCGTCGGTAGTGGTGCCCTGGTAGCGCCCGCGCAGGTAAAACTTGTCCTTCTCCTGGCGCTGCTGGGCGTCGCTCTGGGTTTGGGTGTACAGCTCGTTGTACACGTATTTCTGGAGCAGCGTGCGCTCGTTGGCCGCATTCGAACCCGCCGTCGTGCCCGTGGTGTCGAACTGCGCCCGCAGGTAGTCGCCGAAGGGCTGCACGTTGGGGAAAATGATGCGGCCCAGCTCGGGGTTGACGGTGACGCCCGGGAAAAAGTCGAAGTTGCCGTCGGGGTTGCGGTCGTTGTTGGGGTTCACCCGGTCTAGGCCCAGCACCTGAATCAGGGGGATGTTCTGGATCTTCGCCCCTTCCTTGAGCGAAATCAGGTCAACGCCCGTAATATCATCTTTGTAAATGAGTTGGAGCTGAAAATTGTCGCGGTTGAGCTGCGTGGTATTCAGCGAATACACGTTTTTCATCATCAGGTCCCAGGTCGGCGTGTTGCGCGTGGGGGGCCCCGGGGGCACCAGCGGGTCGGGACGCAGCGTGGGCAGCACGCCGATGCCGGGGTTGGTGGCGCGCAGCAGCTTGAGGTAAATCACCTGGTCGGCGTTCACCGTGCCGTAGTCCTGCACGGTTTCGCCCACCTTGTAGGTGCGCCCGTTGTAGATGTAGGAGTAGCTCACGCCCAGGGCCTGGTCGGGCAGCAGGGTGGTGTTCAGCGACACGTAGCCCAGCTCGGCGTTGAAGGTGTACTCGTTGGGGTCGAGCTTGCGGGCCCGCACCCGCTCGTAGTCCAGGTTTTTGGCCAGGCCCAGGCCGCCGAGGTACGAGTCAACCGTGAGGTTGTTGCGAGCCTGGGCCCCACCGCCAATCAGGGTGGCGTACTCCAGGTTGGCCTTGTTTTCGGCCGGCGTGCGCACCGTGGCGTTGCGGCTGGGGTCGAAGAACTGCTGGCGGTAGAAGCGCAGCGGCTCGGCAATGTCCATCAGGGCCACCACGTTGCGCAGGCTGGCGGTGGTGCGGTTGTCGTTGGTCACGTACACCTCCAGCTGCGTCACCTGCACGCCGCTCTGGATGGTGGGCAGGTTGCGCAGGGCCTGGTCGTAGCGCTCGCGGAAGTAGTGCGATATAAAGAAGTGCTTGTCTTTCTCGTACTGGCTGGCCTTCAGCTCGAACTGCCGGCTCTGGGCTCCGTTCTGCACCCGTACCTCGTCGGCGGTGCCGCGCACGGTGGCCGCCACGGCCGTCACGCCCAGCCGCCCAAATTGCAGCTGGGCCTTGGCCCCGAACAGGTTCTGGCCGCCCTGCACCAGCGAGTTGCCCAACGGCAAGCTCACGTTGCCCAGGTCCAGCTTGCGGATAATGTCCGTTTCCTGCCCCGAGTAGTCGAACTTCATCTGGTTGTCGAAGTCGAACGAGGCCTTGGTGTCGTAGTTGAAGGCCAGCTTGAGCTTCGTCCCGACCTGCCCGGTCAGGTTGATGTTCATGCTCTGGTCGAAGATGAAGTCGCCCACCCGCTGCTGGCGCAGGGTCAGGGCCGGGTTCTCGTTCACGTTGAACTTCGCCCCCGCCTTGATGCTGACCGCGCCCGCCGGCCGGATATCCACGTAGCGCCCGCCAAAAATCCGGTCGCCCACGGGCCCCAGGTCAATTTTCGGAATCAGGCGCTGGGCCTGCGGCGTGCCCGCCACCACCGAGGGCCCCGTAATGCCGCCCCGGGCCCGCTCGCGGTAGTAGTTGCGGATGGCC
Source organism: Hymenobacter coccineus (assembly GCF_001816125.1). GTDB lineage: Bacteria > Bacteroidota > Bacteroidia > Cytophagales > Hymenobacteraceae > Hymenobacter > Hymenobacter coccineus. Next base: position 11,666 of record NZ_MDZA01000432.1, read on the forward strand.
TGGCGCTGCTGAAACTCTTCGTACTCCTTGTACGTAAGCCGGCTCGGGTCGCGGTAGTCGATGTTTTCGCCCACCTTTTCCTGCACCTCAAAGTTTTGCAGGCTGTCGTCCACAGCCACGTTCAGCTTCACGTTGGGCGGCAGCGGCAGCACCAGCGGCGACTCGCGCCGCGGCTGGCCCATAGGGCTGCCCGGGCGTCGCGCCCACCCACCCGCGGCCGGCGGCTGGGCTTGTAGATGGTGTCGGCCGGCGCGTAGTGGGCGGCATCGGCCACCGCCAAGGCGTTGGGTACCAGGGGCCACGCGCGGGCGGGGTGCCGGGCCAGCGGGCTGGCCTGGGCCCACCACGCCAGCAACGACGCCACCAACACGACCGACGGAGCAAGTAATTTACGACCGGATTTCAAGCAGAATAAAGGTTGGGCAGCGGCCACGCGCCCCGCGGCGGGGGCCCACCGGAGCAGCCCCGCCCCGGCGGCACACACAAGAATAGATATATCCAACGAGCACTTCGCCGGCCGAAAGGGTTGCCTGGGCGGGATTCCGCCAATTATTTCCCGCCGGGGCTTAGTGCGACTTCAAAGCAAACTTAATCATTTCCTCCACCGTCAGGCCGGGGCCGTGCTTTTGGGCAATCTGGTCCAGGTTCTTTTCGGCGGCGGCCCGGGCGAAGCCCAGGGTTACCAGGGCCTGCAACGCTTCGGCGCGCTGGGTATTGTGCTGGCGGGCCAGCGGCACGGTGTCCACGCCGGCCTTGGCCAGCAGCTCGTCCTTGCGCAGCTTGTCCTTCAGCTCGAGGATGACGCGCTGGGCCGTTTTGGGCCCCACGCCCTTAATGCTCTGGATGGCGCGCACGTTTTCGTGCACAATGGCCTCGCGGATTTCGCCCACGCTCATGCTGCTCACCATCACGATGCCCGTGCCCGGCCCGATGCCCGACACCGAAATCAGGAGCATAAACAGCGCCTTTTCGGCCGGGTCGAGGAAGCCGTACAGCGTCTGGCCGTCTTCTTTGATGTGCTGGTAGGTGTAGATTTTGGCCGGGGCCCCTTCGGCCGGCAGCTTCGAGAACGTGGCCAATGAAATCCGGACTTCGTAGCCCACGCCGCCCAGGTCCATGATGGCCTGCGTGGCGTCTTTGTAGGCCAGCTTGCCGTCGAGGTAAGCAATCATAAAAACCGTAATTTGGAAAGGAAGGCCCCGCAAAGGGGTTTTTTACTGTCCAAATTTACTAAACTTTCATGCGAAAGTCCGGTGGCTGGGGCCCCGGCGCGGGGCCCCAGCCACCGGCTCAGTCCAATTAGCCGGCCGGCCCCAGCCAAAAAGCACCGCTAGGCCCAAAGGTTAACGGCGATGAAAAGAGAAACCCCGACGTTAGGCGACGCCGGGGTTTCAGAAGTGTGGGGGTTTTAGTGCAATCTCCTTAATTCAACTCAAATGAAAATAAGGGCAAAACCGCCCTACATCCCTTTGCCGCCCGACTGCGCATCGACCACCGCAATGGAGGCCATGTTCACGATGTCGCGCACCGAAGCGCCCAGCTGGAGGATGTGCACCGGCTTGCGCATGCCCATCAGCACGGGCCCAATTAGCTCGGCGCCCCCAATTTCCTGGAGCACTTTGTAGGCAATGTTGCCCGACTCCACGTTGGGAAACACCAGCGTGTTGGCCCCCTTTTCGGCCAGCGGGCTGAAGCTGTAGTGCTCTTGCAGCAAGCCCGGGCTCAGGGCCACGTTGGCCTGCATCTCGCCGTCGAGGAGCAGGTCGGGGTAGCGGGCTTTGGCCAGCTCGGTGGCGCGGCGGGTTTTCTCGGGCAGGGCCCCCGCGTTCGAGCCGAAGTTGGAGTAGGATACGACGGCAATGCGCGGCTCGTTGTCGAAGAAGCGCACGGCCCGGGCCGTGAGGCCGATAATCTCCACCATCTGCTCGGCAGTGGGGTCGATGTTCACCGTGGTATCGGCGAAGAAATAGGGCCCCTGCTTGTGCTGAATGATGTACATCGACGACACGCGCTTCACCCCGTCCTCAGTGCCAATGACTTGCAGGGCCGGAATGATACTCTTGCCGTAGTCCTTGGTGAGGCCGGTGATGCAGGCGTCGGCCAGGCCGGTTTCCACCATCATGGCGGCGTAGTAGTTGCGCTCGCGCATCAGGCGGCGGCCTTCGTAGAGCGTCATGCCGCGGCGCTGGCGCTTTTGGTACAGCAGCTGGGCAAACTCGGCGCGGCGCGCTTCCTCCTTGAGGATGTTGACGATTTCGCAGCCCTCCAGGTCGATGTTGTTGGCCCGGGCAATTTCCTCGATCTTCTCCTGGGGCCCCAGCACGATGGGCAGGGCAATGCCCTCGTCGCGCAGAATCTGGGCGGCCTTCAGCACTTTGTAGTTGTCGCCTTCGGCAAACACCACCCGCTTGGGGCCCGACTTAGCGGCGCTCGTGATGCGGTTCATCAGCTTCTGGTTGCCACCGAGGCGGGCCTGGAGCTGGTCGCCGTAGGCATCCCAGTCGGTGATGGGCACGCGGGCCACGCCACTTTCCATGGCTGCTTTGGCCACTGCCGGGCTGATGCTGGTGATGAGGCGCGGGTCTAGCGGCTTGGGAATGAGGTAGCTGCGGCCAAACGCCAGGGTGTTGTCGCCGTAGGCGCGGTTCACCATGTCGGGCACGGGCTCGCGGCTCAGTTCAGCCAGGGCGTGCACGGCGGCCAGCTTCATGGCCTCGTTGATTTCGGTGGCCCGCACGTCCATCGCCCCCCGGAAAATGTAGGGGAAGCCCAGCACGTTGTTCACCTGGTTGGGGTGGTCGGAGCGGCCGGTGGCCATGATGAGGTCGGGCCGGGTGCCCATGGCCAGGTCGTACTCGATTTCCGGGTTCGGATTGGCCAGGGCAAACACGATGGGGTCGGCCGCCATTGTGAGCAGGTACTCGGCGGGCAGCACGTTGGCCGCCGACAAACCCAGGAACATATCGGCCCCCACCAGGGCCTCGCCCAGGTTGTTGAGCCGGCGCGTGGTGGCAAACTGCATCTGGATGGGCGCCAGGTTGGTGCGCCCTTCGTGGATGAGGCCGTCCTTATCGAACACCACCACGTTTTCCTTCTTCAGGCCCAGGGCCAGGTACAGGCGCAGGCACGACACGGCCGCCGCCCCCGCCCCGCTCACCACCAGCTGAATTTCGTCAATCTTCTTGCCCACCAGGGCCAGCGCGTTCAGCAGCGCCGCCGCCGTGATGATGGCCGTGCCGTGCTGGTCGTCGTGCATCAGCGGGATGTTCATCTGCTCGCGCAGGGCCGTCTCAATCTGGAAGCACTCGGGGGCCTTAATGTCCTCCAGGTTGATGCCGCCGAACGTGGGCTCCAGGGCCTTCACAATGCGGATGAATTCGTCGGGGTCGGTGGCGTCAATCTCGATATCGAAGCAGTCCAGGCCCGCGAACTTCTTGAACAGCACGCCCTTGCCTTCCATTACCGGCTTGCTCGCAGCGGGCCCGATGTTGCCTAGGCCCAGCACCGCCGTGCCGTTGCTGATGACGGCCACCAAGTTGCCCTTAGCGGTGTACTTATACACATCGTCGGGGTTGGCGGCAATGGCCAGGCAGGGTTCGGCCACGCCCGGCGAGTAAGCCAGCGCCAGGTCGAGCTGGGTGCTGACGGGCTTGGTGGGCACCACCTCGATTTTGCCGGCCGGGCTTTGCGAGTGGTAGTTCAGGGCGTCCTGCTTATTGATTTTCAGCATAGAAAAGCGGCAAAAAAGAAAACGGCCGCGCCAGGAGCGCGGCCGGTGGGGCCGTATCGACGGTGGGCAAAGGTACTCGCCGGGGCCCTAGTTTAGCGCCCAGGCCACCAACCCGGGCCCGGGGGCCCCGGCGCCGGCGACTGGCTACGGCCGGCCACCCCCAAACCCACGGTCGGGGTTGCGCTGCTCGCCAGGTCCAGCTATTAAATCAATAAATACGATTTAATATATAAAAATATACTTATAAATTGTACAATTATAAGAATTTACTCTATATTGGCAGGCTCAAACCCTGATGCTCAGGGCTTGAATTCATTTCCTCCTTCTTTCCATTTTTAAGTACCGCTCTATGCCCATTCCCAACTTTACTCACAAGCTGCTGCCGCTTTGCAGCCTGGGTTTGCTTTTCGCTTTTGGTTGCAACAAGAAAGACGCCGACTCGGCCCAACCCTTGGGCACCAGCGCGGCGCAGGAAGCCACCCAGGCCCCCGGCGCGGTGAAGCTGCGCGCTAAACACTACATCATCATTGCCACCGGCGGCCAGCTGCCGGCCGACCTGGCCGACCAAACCGCGAAAGCCAACGGCACCATCACCACCCTGCTGAGCGAGGCAGGCGTAGCCACAGCCACTTCGGACGACCCCAATTTTGCGGCCAAGGCCGCCAAGATTGCCGGCGTGCGCTCGGTGGTGCACGACTTTACCTACCAAGGCTTTGACCCGCAAAAGGAGCGCACTGTGGCGGTCGACAACGTGAACCCGCCGAGCACGGGCGACAGTAACCCCTATTTGCCGTTGCAGTGGGGCGCCACGGCCATTCAGGCCCCCGAGGCGTGGAACGCCGGGGCCCTGGGCGAGGGCGCGGTGGTGGCCGACTTGGACTCGGGGTTTGATTTGACGCACCCCGACTTGGCGGCCAACATCATCGGCAGCGCGTCGTTCGTGCCCGGCGAAAAAGCCCAGTTCGTTGGCACGGGCTTTAGCCACGGCACGCACACCGCGGGCACCATTGCCGCCGTGGACAACAACCGCGGTGTTATCGGCATTGCCCCCAAAGCCAAGCTGCTGCTGGTCAAGGTACTGGGCGACGCCGGCTCGGGCTCGTTCTCGTGGCTGATGAGCGGCATCGTGTACGCCGCCCAGCACAAAGCCACCGTGGTGAACATGAGCTTAGGCGCCTCCCTGCCGCGCAACGGCAAGTACCTGGACGACAACGGCACGCCGGACGACCCCTCGGACGACACGGTGGTGAACGACACCAAGGCCACCCAGGAGTTGCTGGTAGCCCTTAGCAAGGTCACAGCTTACGCCACTAAGCAGGGCGTTACGCTCATTGCTTCGGCCGGCAACGACGCCAACAACGGCAACAAAGACCAATCGCTGGTCAACATTCCGGCGGACGCCACCGGCGTTATCTCCATCTCGGCCACGGCGCCCATCGGCTGGGCCCTGGCGCCGCTCACAACCAACCTGGACCGGTTCGCGTCCTATTCTAACTACGGCACGCCGGCTGTTACTTTCGCGGCCCCCGGGGCGACTTTGCCTACTACTACACCAACCCAACCCAAACCGCCACGATCATTGGTATAACGCGGCCCGTTTATTTGTTTGACTATGTCTTTAGCACCACCAGCAACGGCGGCTACGCTTGGTCGGCAGGCACCAGCATGGCGGCGCCGCACGCCAGCGGCGTGGCCGCGCTCATCATCGGCAAAAACGGTGGCCGGATGGACCCCGCCCGCGTTGAAGCCGTGCTGCGGGCCTCGGCCGACGATTTGGGCAAGCCTGGCCGCGACGAATACTACGGCTACGGGCGGGTAAATGCCTTGCGCGCAGTAACGCAAGTGCAGTAGTCCTGCTCCACTAGCGGCGAAAAGCCCTGGGGGCCCCTGTAGCAGGGCCCCCAGGGCTTTTTTGGTGTAGCGGTACAGGGTAGCAGGAGCCAGCACGCTCGTCGCAGCCGGCCACTCCTGAGGCCGCTGCTAACCCTGCGGCACCAGCAGCTTCTGCCCCAGCTTCACGTCGTCGGAGGTGAGGTGGTTGAGGCGCCGCAGCACCGCCACGCTCACCTTGAAGCGGCGCGAAATATTGTAGAGCGTGTCGCCGGGCTGCACCAAGTGCGTTTTGGGTACCGCGGCGAGGTGCGCGGGCGCAGGTGCGGTCTTGGCTGGGGCCCCGGCGGGGGGGCTGAAGCGCAGGCGCTGGCCAGCTTCCACGGTTTCGGTGTCGAGATGGTTCCAGGCCACGAGTTGGGCCACGCTCACGCCGCGGGCCTGGGCCAGCTTGGTCAGGTTGTCGCCCCGCCGCACTACATAGCTGGCTGTGGCCGTGGGCTCCACTTCGGCGGCCGTATCCCGGGGGCGGGCGGTGGCCTCCATCGAGGACCGGCGCGGCTTGTGTACGGGCGCTTCCGCTACCTCCGCCGGGGCCCCAAGGGCCGCTTCGTTGATAGCCACGAGCGTTTCGGTGGTCGTTTCGGCTGGGGCATTTGCCGCCGTTACCTGCTCGGCGGGCTTGCGCCCGGCCAGCGCGGCCGTGGCTTTGGCCAGCGCGGCGGCCTGAATGGCGGCAATGCGGGCCTGGGCGTGCTGGGCGGCTTCCTGCCGCTGGCGCACCTTGGCCAGGCGCGTGGCTTGCTGCTCCTCCTGGGCAGCCACGGCGGCCACGCGGGCCACTTCCAGCGCGTTGGCGGCGGCCAGGGCCTGGCGGGTAGCTACTTCCGCTGCCGAGGGCAGGGACCGGATGGGGGCCGGACGAGGCGGGACGGCCGCGACGACCACCGGCGGCTGGGCAGCAGGCTGCGGCACCAGCACCACCACGGTGCGGCCCGGCTTTAGCAGTTGCTTCTTGGTCAGCTCGTTCCAGCGGCGAAACTGGGCGGGGCTCACGTCGAACCGCTCGGCTAGGCCGGCCACGGTTTCGCCCCGGCGCACCACGTGGCGCACCCGGCGCACACGCGGCGCGGCGTTGCCTTCCTCAGCATCGGCAGCGGCCAGCAAGGGCACTTTGGGGCCCCAGGGCTCCACGCCATCGAGGCGGGGCGGCAGGGCGGCCAGCGGCTGGGGCAGCGCGGCCAGCGGTTGGCAAAAGGCCAGCAGCGTAGCCCGGTCGGCGCCCCCGAAGGCGGCGCGGGCCGTGGCGGGATAGCGCACCACGTAGGGCCGGTAGCCGGCCGGCAGCCCGGCCCGGAACAGCTCGGGGTTGTAGCGCGTCAGGTAGGTCGAGTCGGAATAGCCGCAAGCCACGCTCAGGCGGTGCAGGTCGAAGGCCTGGCCGCGCAGGCCCAGTGTGTCCAGGGCCTCGGCGCGCTGGTAGGCCAGCTTATCGGAGTGCAGGCCGTGTTCCTGGGCGTACTTCATGCTGTACATCACCGCCGTGAAAGTGGGCACGTAGTTGCGCGTTTCGGCCGGCAGGTTCGGGTACAGGTCCCAGAAGGTTTTTTTGCTGGTGCGGCGCATCACACGCTGCACGTTGCCGGCGCCCCAGTTGTAGGCGGCCAGCACCAATTCCCAGTCGTGAAACACACCGTAGAGATAACGCAAGTGCTTGCAGGCGGCTTCGGTAGCTTTCTCGGGGGCCATGCGCTCGTCCACCCACTCATCGCGGCGCAGGCGCAAGTCGCCCGCCGTGGGGCCCATGAACTGCCAGAGCCCGGTGGCCCCCACCTGCGATTTGGCCGTAGGAATCAGCGACGACTCCACCACGGCCAAGTACTTGAGCTCCAAAGGCAGGTGGTACTGCGCCAGGTACTTCTCAAATAGCGGAAAATACAGATTCTCGCGCTCCAGCACCCGCTGCGTGTAGTCGCGCTTGCGCACCGTAAACAGGGTGATATAGGCCATCACCGCGTTGTTGAACTGGTGCGGGGCATCGGTTTCGATGCAACTCATCCGGTCGCCCACGAGGTCGCGCACAGTGGGCGGGGTTTGCAGCCAAGCCAGCCGCACCGAGTCAACGGGCACGACGGGGACCACGGCCAGCGAGTCGGGTAGCAGCAGCACCGGCACCTTGGTGGTGTCGGTGGAGAGGGGCGGCAGCTGCTGGGCCCGGGCGGCCACGGGGGCCACCAAAGGCAGGGCCAGCGCCAGCCGCTGCCACAAGCGGCCGGGCCGAAACGCCGGGGTACGTCCTTGCTTCATATTGCCGAAGGTAGAAAAAAACGCTGTAAATCCCAGCGTTTGTCCTAAAGTATTACTTCAACCGGCGTGCGCAACGCATTCAGTTACCGACCGGAAGCTTCGTCAATAAGCAAACCCAGCGGCGTGGTTATGCTTCGGTTTCGGCCGGCACCAGTTCGGTGGCGAAAGCGAGCAGTTCGGCTTCGCGGAAGGCCCCGGCCATCACTTGCAGGCCCATCGGTAGGCCTGCGGCATCGTCGCCCATGGGCACCGAAATGGCCGGCACACCAGCCAGCGAGGCCTGCACCGTAAAAATATCGGCTAGGTACATGCTCACCGGGTCTTGCTTTTCACCGATGCGGAAGGCCGTGGTGGGCGTGGTGGGCAGCACCAAGAAGTCGTACTGGCGCAGCAACTCGTCGGTCTTTTCCTTGATGAGGCGGCGCACGCGCTGGGCCTTGGTGTAGTAGGCGTCGTAGTAGTTGGCGCTGAGCACAAACGTGCCGAGAATGATGCGCCGCTGCACCTCCGCGCCAAAGCCCTGCGACCGGCTCTTCTTGTAGAGCGACTCTAAATCCGTCACGTCGGGGGCCCGATAGCCATACTTCACGCCATCAAAACGGCTGAGGTTGGAGCTGGCCTCGGCGGTAGTGAGGATGTAGTAGGTCGGAATCATCACGTCGAGGTAATGAAAATCAACCGGCTCCACCACGTGGCCCAGGCCGCGCAAGCGGTCCAACTGGCTTTCGAGGGCAGCCTTGATTTCGGGATTCAGGCCCTCGTTGTCGATGGCGTCGGCGATGTAGCCGATGCGGTAGTGGCCGGCCGGGGCCAGCAGCTGGCTGTAAGCGGGCACTTCGCGCTGGCTGGCGGTGCTGTCCATGCCGTCGGGGCCCGCCATTACTTCCAGCAGCAGGGCGGCGTCTTCTACCGAGCGGGTCAGGGGCCCTATTTGGTCAAATGACGAAGCAAAGGCCACCAGTCCATAGCGCGAGATGCGCGAGTAGGTGGGTTTCAGGCCAATAACGCCGCAAAAGGCCGCCGGCTGCCGCACCGAGCCGCCGGTATCGGAGCCGATGGAGGCCAGGCACATGTCGGCCTGCACGGCCACGGCCGAGCCACCCGACGAGCCGCCCGGCACCCGGTTGGGGTCGGCGGCGTTGCGGGCCGGGCCGAAGTAAGAGCTTTCGTTGGAGCCGCCCATGGCGAACTCGTCGCAGTTCTGGCGGCCGATGAGGATGGCGTCGGCGTCGAGCAGGCGCTGCACGGCCGTGCCGGTGAAGAGCGACTTGAAGCCGTCGAGCATCCGGCTGCTGCTTTGCAGCGAATGACCGGTGTAGGCCAGTACATCTTTCAGGCCGATGACCATGCCAGCCAGGGGCCCGGCGGTGCCGGCGGCGCGCTTGGCATCCACGGCGTCGGCCTGGGCGCGGGCCTCGTCGGGCCACACTTCCAGGAAGGCGTTGAGGTGCTGCTGTCGCTCGATGTTACCGAGGTAATAGTCAACGAGCTGACGGCAGGACGTGGTGCCCGCCGTCAGCTCGCGCTGAATTGCCGAAAGAGAACTGAAACGCTTCAAACTACTCGCAATTATTTGAGGGGGTACTTAAACGCTGGGCGGGCTGTAGGGCTGCCGGGGCTGGGTGCCTTCGGGGGCCAGGTTGGGCGGCAACACCGGGGCCACGTAGGGCTGCTCGGCGGGGGCCTCGGCTACCGGGTGCGGCTCGTAGCCTTGGGCGGTCTGGGCAGCATAAGGGTCGTGCGGGGCCCCATTCTGCGGCGGGAAGTTGGGGTTATAACCGGGATTCGGGTTGTAGTTCGGATTGGGGTTGTACGGCTGCTGAGGCTGCTGGCCAGCGCGCTCAAACTCGTTGCGGATTTCGCTGCTGGCGTCCTTGAACTCGCGGATGCCTTTGCCTAGGCCGCGGGCCAGTTCGGGAATTTTATTAGCCCCGAAGAACACGAGGATCACAACCATGATAAGGATCAGCTCGGAGCCACCGATGTCACCAAGAAATAAAAGAGACTGTTGCATGGGTTCTAGCTTAAGTATATAACGAATGAATAACTGAGACTGAGGGCCCTAGCTCAATTGCTGGCTGGGGTCGTTGGGGTTGCGGGCCGGCGGGGTAGGCTGCTGGTAGCCGGGCTGGTCGGGCTGCGGGTACTGGGGCTGGTAGCCGTTGGGCGGCTGCTGGTAGCCGTTCTGCTGCTGGGGGTAGCCGTTTTGCTGCGGATAGCCTTGCTGAGGGTAGCCCTGCTGCGGGTACTGCGGCTGGTAGCCGTTGGGCTGCTGGGGGTAGCCCTGGGGCGGGTACTGCTGCCCGTTGCTATCTTGCGGGTAAGGTGCCTGGTCGCGGTAGGCGGCCGGGGTCTCCTTGGTCGCGTCTTTGAACTCGCGCACACCAGAGCCGATGCCTTTGAACAATTCCGGGATGCGCTTGGCGCCGAACAGCAGCACAACTACAAAAACGATCAACAGCAGCTCGCCGCCGTTGGGGATACCGAGCAAGAACAAGGAAGCAAGCATAGGATGGGGGCCGCTTGGCCCGGTAGAGGGTTGAGTAGGACGTTATACGGAGCCCGGGCCCGGCTGGATGGCAAAGGTACCGCATGGCCCGCGGTTGTGCGGCGCAGGCCCTAATAATTTGGAGGAGCCGAAGAGCAGGCTAGCCGGGCGCTGGGCCCCCTTGGTCGGATTATTAAACACAACATTGGCCTACTAACGTAGTTTGTTTTTTTTAACGTTCGGCTATTGAAGCTCGCTCCCGTTTCATATCATTTATGACCCTCTCCCCAGATCAGGAACTGATTCAGCCGGCGGTAGCTGGCGGCGCCGACGTACTGGCAGCTGCTCCGCCCCAGTTCTTCGCCGATTTGGTGCATCTGGCCGCCGTGGCCTGCGGCGTGCCGCAGGCGCTGGTAGCCTTGGCCGGGCCCGGGGCCCTGGCTGTGCAGGCCCGGCACGGGCGGGCAGCGGCCATGCCTGAGCTGGACAAGTTCTGCCGGACCGTGCTGCGGTCGGAACCAGCGGTGGCGGGCTTCGACGAAGTAACTACCAGCTTGTCGCCCACGCACTTTTGCGCCAGCGTGGCGTTGCGGGGTCCCGGCGGGCGAGGTGCTGGGCGTGCTGGGCGCGGGGGCCCCCCAACCGCTGGCTTTGCCCGACGACCAGCGCGAGGCCCTGGCCTGCCTGGCCCGCCGGGCCACCGACTACGTGGCCCAGGGCCTGGCCCAGCGGGCCTTGGCCGACCAGCAGCAGCAGCTGGCGGTGGCGTTTCGGGTGGCCAGCGCGGCCGAGCCAGGCCAGCGCCCCGAACTGTACGTGAAGCAAGATACCCGCCTGCTGCGCGTGCTGCCCGCCGACGTGACGCACTTTGAAGCGTTGGGTGACTACGTGAACCTGTACACCGTGCGGGAACGCTTCACCGTGTACGGCACCATGAAGGACATGGAGGCCCGCCTGCCCACCGCCGATTTTGCCCGCGTCCACCGCAAGTACATCATCCGCCTCGACCGCCTGCTGGCCCTCGAAGGCGACACCGTGCTACTCGACGCCGGCCCCGGGGCCCCGGCCGGCCGGCCGGCTACGGCCGTGCCCATCGGCAATTCTTACCGGGCGGCACTGCTGGCCCGCCTCCACGTATTATAGCCGCCGGCTACTCTGAGCCCCGATTTACCGAGAGAATTGGCCCATTGAACGAGTTGACTAGGGGCAGCCCAGTGCAGCACCCCACTTTTGTATCGGCTAGCAGCTATTAGCCGTCCCCGTAGAGCCTTGCCCTGCACCGGGCAGTAGCTGCGGCTAAGTTTGTTTTCATAGCTTTGGAAAGACACCGCGCCTTGCTCGGTGTCTTTTTTTTGGCCCTTGTGGGGCCCTGGGCGTAGCCTCTGGCGCGCCTTTCAAGGATGTGCTGCACGCTGTACCTGGCATCGCGCCGGGGCCCCTATGGGAAGTGTAGGTACCGCCAAGCTGTGCTTGGCGCTGCAACGACTGCTTTAGCGGCTGCCCAGCCAGCTTTCGGGGTTGAGGTTGGAGGAGTTGTGCCACACCTGGAACTGCAGCTCGGAGGTGCCGTCGCTGCCGGCGGCTACCGTCCCGATGACGTCGCGGGCGCGCACGCGCTGGCCATCGCTCACGCTCACCGTGCGCATCTTGGCGTACACCGTGAAGTAGTCGCCGTGCTGAATCATGACGATGGTGTTCATGCCCGCAATGCTGGTAATAGTGAGCACTTTGCCGTCGAAGCAGGCCCGCACCGGCTCGCCGGCGCCGGTCTGGATGTCGATGCCCCGGTTTTCTACCACCACGTGGCGCAGCACTGGGTGCGGGTGCCGCCCAAAGCGCTGGCTGATGAAGCCGCGCCCCACTGGCCAGGGCAGCCGCCCCTTGTTGCCGGCAAAGTTAGACGCCACCAAAGCCGTCTCGGGCGTGAGGACTACGCGGCTGGCACTGCGGTCGGCGGCGGTTTCGGGGGCGTCGGCATCGGGCGCATCGTCGCTGCGGGCGGAGCGGCGGCCGCTACGGGCGCGGGCGGCGGC
>NZ_MDZA01000433.1 GCF_001816125.1 Hymenobacter coccineus
CGCGGCCGCGCGCGGCTTGACAGCGGCCTCGGCTTTCTCCTTAGCAGCCAACGTTTGGTCGAGCTGCGACCAGGTAGGGGCCCACTTCCTGCTGGGCCCACACTTCCCAGAACTCCAGCTTGGCCTGGCCTTGCAGCAGCTTGCGCACGCGGTCGGGGTTGTCGACGCCGGGCAGCTCAATCTGGAGGCGGCCGGTGCCCTTCACGCGCTGGATGCTGGGCTGGTTCACGCCGAACTTGTCCACGCGGGTGCGCAGGATGTTGAAGGAGCGGTCGATGGCCTCTTCCACTTCCTTGTTGATGGCAGCAATTACCTTCTCGTTCGACGAGTTGATGTCGATGCCGCGGCTCTTGTTAGTGGTGTTGGCAAAGATGGTGGCCAGGGGCTTGCTGGGCGCCAGGCGCTGGTAGTCCTGCCCAAACAGCGTGGTGAACGGCGTGCTGGAGTTCACCTTCTGGGCCTCCTGGGCCTGGGCCAGGGCGGTGTTAAAGGCGGGGTCTTTCGAGTTGCCGCTCATGGCGCGCACAATTTCCACCGGCGATACTTCCAGCGTCACGTGCATGCCGCCCTTCAAGTCAAGGCCTTCGCCGAGCTGGCTCTCGCGCACCTGGCGGTAGGTGAGGGGCCCAAACACGGGCGCGCGCCACACCGAATCGAGGTAGTGCTGGCGCTTCAGCTCGTTGAGCTTGCCGCCGGTGGTGGCATAAACCACGGCCTTGTCCTGCACCCCGTTCGAGATGTAGGTCAGGAACAGGTGGTACCCGCAAATCACCGCAATGATGATGGTGAGCGTGGTAATAAGTCCTTTATTACGCATTATTAAAATGTACTGATTGTGTCGGGTAGGAAAGGGGGAGGAGGTAGGCTGCGATGAAAACGCGGGGGCTTGGCCAGAAAAACAGCATCGTTACCGAATAGCACTGGGAGGCCAGCGTGCTGGCGCCGGTCCGTTTTCGGCCCCCACGTTGTTGATAGCAAAAGCTAGGGGGCCTGCGGGGCCAGCGCCACGGCCAGCAGCCGGGCCCGGAATACCTCGCCGGCCCGCACGCCCGCGCAAAGGCGCGGCACAGACAGGGCGCGCCGCAGCTGCGGTAGCCACACGCTGCCCGCCGTGGTGGGCAGCCACGCCACGGCCGCCGGGGCCACAAAGTGGGCCAGGGCAGGGGTGGCTTCCAGCAGTACTTTTTGCTTGACCACCGTGGCCTTGGCCGGGGCGGCGAGGCGGGCGTCGTCGGGGGTCCCAGGCAGGCGCAGCACACTCACGGCCCGTTGGTTCAGGCCCAGCACCAGCAGCACCGTGGCGGCGAGCCAGGCGAAGCGGAGCGAAGACCAAAAGCGGGAAAGTAAAACCGGCATGGATGTAAACGGGGACTGCAAAGATAGGACTTTAGCTGCAACAGCCGCGCCCCGCCCCGGGGCCCTATTTCAGGGCCTCAAAGGCGTACTGGGCATCGCTCCAAAAAGCATCCAGGGCGATGAGGCGGGGCTTGAAGAACGAAATCAGCGCTGGCCAGTCGTCGCGGCTGAACAGGTTGGCCGGGGCCAGCGCGGCGTAGATGCGGGCCAGGGGCTGGCCGTTGGCGTCGTGGGCGGCGGGCTCCCAGGTCCAGGTTTCGCCCAGGGTTTCGTGCAGCAGGGTTTTCAGCTCCTCAAACTGCTCGAAGAATAGGGCCCGGATGCCGGCGTCGGGCATCGTCAGCTCGATGCCGATGGTGGCGCGCTGGGTGTCGGCGTGCATCCGGAAATACACGTTTTTCAGGCCCGTCTTGTAGTTTATCCAGTTGGCGGGCATCCCTTCGGCCGACAGCACCGGGGCCATGTACTGTCCCAGGGTGGTCCAAAAGGCCTGCCGCAACTGCGTGGCTTCGGCTTTGCTGTACATGCTGGGTGCGTTACGCGGCCCGGCGCAGGGGCCCCAGATCGAGCCGAAACCCCGGTAGTACCGGCTCGCCGCTGAGTTCCTGGCCGTAGCCTTGCACCGTTTCCACGGGTTGGTCGGGGCGGTACACGTAAGCTGTTTCGGTAGCCACGTCGAGTAAAAAACCGAGTTTAGCCCAGTTGGCTAGGTATTCCACCATCTTAGCCTGGGTGGTGGCCAGCCGGTCGGTTGGCGAAAGAATTTCTACCACAAACTCTGGGCAAGTCGCTAGGAAACCACCGGCCTGCTCCGCTACTGCGCGCTTGGCGTGGCTGAGCCATGCCGCATCCGGGGCCCGTACCGCCCCGTTTGGTAATTTAAACCCAGCCGATGACTCATAGGCATGGCCGGGTATAGGGGCCCCCGTACGCATCCAATGTTTTAGCTGGTACACGAGTTCACTGCCGTATTCACTGGCATCGGGGTGGGCGGGAGGCATGATGATGATGTGGTGCTCGGCGTCTCGCTCCAGCTGAAATTGCGGGTTATCCTGGCAAAGCTGGAAGAACTCTTCGTCGGTGAGGCGGGCCAGTACCGCGCTTTGCAGCACGGGCAATTCCGAAAATTGATAAGTGCTCAGCATACCATTGGGGAGTTAAGAACTACTTCTAAGTACTTGCGCAAAAGTAAGCGTATAAAATTGGGGGCTGTAAATTGGGGGCATGCTAGCCCCCCTTGCTCTGACCTCTGACGAAGTCACAACCCTCGACGCGTGCAGCCACTACGCCCGGCACCCGCGGCAGCGCCGCCGTGCCCAAGCCGTACTGGGCCACCACCGGGGCCAGACCGTGACCCAGTTGGCGGCCTTCTTTGCCGTCCGCTACGCCACCGTCCATGGTTGGCTCAGCGCTTGGCGCGACGACGGCCTGGCGGGCTTGCTGGAAGGCCAACGGGCCGGCCGGCCCCCCAAGCTGCCCCTGGCGGCCCAAAAAAAGTAAGCACTTGGCTCGGCCAAGCCACCCAGCAGCTGCGGCGCTGGATTCCGCGCCTGCGCCGGGCCTTCGGCGTTAAACTGCATAGCAGCACGTTGCGCCGGCTGGCGCGGGCCGCCGGCTACGCGTGGAAGCGCTGTCGGCGCTCTTTGCGGGGCCAACGCGACCCGGCCGCCTTTGCCGCCTGCCAGGCCCGGCTGCGGGAACTGCACCGGGCCGAGGCCCGCCACGAACTGGCCGTCGTCTACGTCGACGAATGCCGCTTTTCGCGCCAAGCCCCCGTGCCCTACGCCTGGCAGCGCCGGGGCCAGTCCCCGGCGACCTTGCCCGCCGTGCGCGGCAGCGGCGGGCACTCCGTGCTGGGCTTCTGGCAGGCCCACGCGCCCAACCAGCCCCTGCAAGCCTACGTGCGGGCCGGGGCCCGCACGGCCGACCTGTTCGTGCTGGCGGTCACCGACTTCGTGCAGTCCCTGGCCTGCCCCACGGTACTGGTGCTCGACAACGCCTCGATTCACCGGGCCCATGTGGTCCGCGCCTGCCACGCCGAATGGGCCGCCAAGGGATTGACCCTCTTATTCTTGCCGCCCTACAGCCCCGAACTCAACCACATTGCGCTGCTCTGGCACCGCTGCAAGCACTACTGGGTCCGACCAGAGGACTACCAATCCGACCATACCTTGCTCCAACGACTCGAACACGTCTTAAACCGAATTGGAAAAAATTATACGGTTACTTTTGCTTGACTACTTAAGATACGCTGTCAGTCACAAAACCTAGCTACGCTCCGCCGGCTACTTTGCCCTTCAGAAAGCCCACCAGCACCTCCAGTCCCTTGTCGAAGTGCTGGTTGTTGGGAATCACCACGTCGGCGTCGTGCTTGTAGGGGGCGATGAATTTTTCGTAGGTCGGGGCCACGTGGTGCGTGTAGCGGTAGAGCACATCGGCCAAGTCGTAGCCGCGCTCGTCGCGGTCGCGGATGATGCGGCGGTGGAGCTTCACGTGCTCCTGGGCGTCGATGTATACCTTAAGGTCGAGCAGCTTAGCGATTTCAGCGAAGTGAAACACGAAGATGCCTTCCACCACCACAATGGGCGCGGGCCGAAACACCAGCTGCTTGGGCGTGGCGGCGGCATTGTTAAACGTGTACTCCTGCCGGCGCACTTCCTGGCCCTGGCTCAGGGCCAGCACGTCGGCCGCGTAGGCTACCGAGTCGATGCTCGCGGGCAGGTCGAAGTTGTGCACGCCCTGCTCGTCCAGCACTTGCTGGTCGCGCGGGTGGTAGTAGTTGTCCTGCGAAACCAGGCAAACCTGATCTTCAGGGAACGCCGCCAGCAAGCGGTTCAAAAACGTGGTTTTGCCCGAGGCGCTGCCGCCGGTGATGCCGACGAGGTAGGGTTGCTGCATAAGGCCGCAAAGGTAGTTTTATCAAATGGCAGATTGGCTATAGGGCCGGCTGGGGCCCCCAGCCAAACGCGGGGTTATTTACTGGACGGCCAGGTAGGCCAGCAGTCCCGCCACGGCCCGGGCGCGGTGGCTGATCTGGTTTTTCTCCGCCCCACTCATTTCGGCAAACGAGCGGCCGTTGCCCTCGGTGGGCACAAACACGGGGTCGTAGCCGAAGCCGCCCGCGCCGCGCGGTACCTCGGCAATCTGCCCCGCCACGGCCCCGGCAAAGGTGCGCGTACTGCCATCGGCCTGGGCCAGGGCCACCACCGTGCGGAACTGCGCCGTGCGGTCGGGGCTACCGGCCAGCTCGCGCAGCAGCTTGGCCACGTTGTCGGCGGCTTCGCGCTGGGGCCCGGCGTAGCGCGCCGAGTACACGCCGGGGGCCCCGTCCAGGGCCGTTACCTCCAGCCCGGTGTCGTCGGCGAAGCAGGCCACGCCATAGTGCTGGCGCACGTAGTCGGCCTTTTGGCGGGCGTTGCCTTCCAGCGTATCCTGGGTTTCGGGCAGCTCCTCGTGGCAGCCGATGTCGGCCAAGCTCAGCAGCGCGAGGCCGGGCGGCAGCAGGGGCCGGATTTCGTCCAGCTTGTGGGCGTTATTAGAAGCAAAGCAGAGGCGCATGGGCAGATAAGTAGCGGCGGTGGGCCCGCAAAGGTCGGGCCGCGCCCCAATGCCGCGCCTACTGCCGAAAGGTTTGCCGGATGACTTCCCACGAGCGCGCCAGGGCCCCGGGGGATTCTACCGGCAACGCCGCCGGGGCCGCCGGGTCGCCGCCGGGGCGGCGCGTGACGAGGCGATAGGTGAGGGGCTCGCCGCCGGCGAGCTGTGAAGCGCCCGCGTCGAGGCAGCGGTAGTGGCGGCGGCCGGCGGCCGGCCGCCGGGCCACCAGCTGGAAGCGTGGGTTGGCGGCCGTGTGGCGGTACAGGTCGTAGCTCCGCACGCCGGTTTCGTCGGCCACCGACCACTCCAGGCGCACATCGGGCCCGGTGCGGGTGGCGGTGAGGCGAGTGGGCAGCAGCCAAACCGCGGCCGCGGCCGGGAGGGCCCCCAGTAAAAGCAAGCCCACCAGGGTAGCTGGCGAACAAGCAACAGGCAGTAGCTGCCTCATGCTGATAACTATTCGTGGAAGAAAATCAACGCAGTATTTGTACTAAATATTATGCTGAAAGGACACTTAGTGTGTTTAATCAAGATACCGCCGGGGGCCAAAGCGTTGCATGGGTAGCAGTTACCCGAAAAAAAATATGGCAGCCGTTGGCTAAGTCGGTGCGAAGCCGTACTTTTGCAGTCCCTTCCGCAAAATCGGCCGGGTTCACCCGGTCAAACCGGCTTCCTACATGAAAAAAGAGACGCACCCCGAGTATCAGGAAGTTGTGTTCCAGGACACTTCTTCGGATTTCAAGTTCATCACCCGCTCCACGATGAAACCGACCGAAACCATTACGATGGAAGACGGCAAAACGTATCCGGTGGTAAAAATCGAAGTGAGCAGCGCTTCGCACCCCTTCTACACCGGCAAAAACATGTTCATCGACACGGCCGGCCGCGTGGAGAAATTCCGCAGCCGCTACGCCAAGAAAGAGCAGAGCAGCGCCAACAAAGAATAGCTTTTGCCTGGCTGTTAGCCTTTATCTACCGGCTGTTAGCTTTTGAGAACTCCTTTCGGGACCCCCGGAAGGAGTTTTTTTTGGTCCTGGCCCAGCCAGCCGCCGTAAATTTGGGTTTGCCCCAAAAAGCTAACAGCTAACCGCTGTTGGCTAACAGCTTAATAAAATGCACGTTCTGTTATTCGACGACCCGGCCATCCGGCCGCACCTGCTGCCCTTTACCTTCACGCGGCCGGTGGCGGCGCTGCGCTGCGGCATCCTCACGCTGGCCGAAAAGTGGCAGCACCGCCTGGGGGCCCCGGCAGTGGGCTACCTTACCCAGCCGTACTTGCAGGCCAAGTTCCCGGCCGGCGATGTGCAGGGCCCCGCACTGGTCATCAACGGCGCCGTGTGCCCCGACGACCTGCTCATCAAGCAGGTGCAGGCCTTAGGGCCCGGCCAGGCCCTGTACTGCGACGAGGTGCTGGTAGCCGCCCACTTGGCCGACGCCACCCTCGTGGCCGAGCTGGTGCAGGACGGCTTGCCCGACGCCCGCCAGGTGGCCGAGCCCGTGACGGTGATTTCGCGGCCTTGGCACCTGTTTTTGCGCAACGGCACCGAGATTCGGCGCGACTATGCGCTGCTCACCCGCGGCCGCACCTCGCAGCCCGTGGGCGACGCGCACACCATCGTATACGCCCCGGAAAACATCTTTATTGAGGAAGGGGTAATCATTCGCGCCGCCATCCTCAATGCCGAAAACGGGCCAATTTACTTGGGCAAAAACTCGCAGGTGCACGAGGGGGCCATCCTCAAGGGGCCCCTGGCGCTGGGCGAAGAGTCGCACATCAACGCCGGGGCTAAGATGCGCGGCGACAACACCGTGGGGCCCTATTGCAAGGTGGGCGGCGAGGTGGCCAACAGCATTATCATGGGCTACAGCAACAAGGGCCACGAGGGCTACTTGGGCAACTCCGTCATCGGCGAGTGGTGCAACCTGGGGGCCGATACTAACACTAGCAACCTCAAGAATAACTACGCCCCGGTGAAGGTGTGGAGCCACGCCGCCCACCGCTTCGTGAATACCGGCCAAACTTTCTGCGGCCTGATGATGGGCGACCATAGTAAGTGTGGCATCAATACCATGTTCAACACCGGCACGGTGGTGGGCGTGGGAGCCAACATCTTCGGGGCGGGTTTCCCGCGGCAGTTCATTCCCAGCTTCAGCTGGGGCGGCCCGGCGGGTTTTGAAACCTTCAAGCTACCCAAGGTGAACGAAGTAGCCGAGCGCGTGATGGCCCGGCGGAGCTTGCCATATGATGCGGTGGAACAAGGGATTATGGAGGTTGTGTTCAAGGCCACGGCCGAGGACCGTGTCTGGGAAAAAGGAGGTCAGGATGCACGGGTACAATAAGTTATTATTTGTTCTCTGCCTGCTCTTTCTGCTCATATATATGGTTGTGAGTGGTGTTGCAGCATTTATTCATGGATCACATCCTCTACTACGCATAGTGTTTATGTCACTAAGTATCGCCGGAGCTTTGTTCGGATTAAAGCGATTTTTGGCTAGAGATTTATATTGGGCGAATGCTACGTTGGGAACATTAGGAATACTGTTTGCAACTGTCATTACAGAGTCTGTGCTGCAATTTATGTACTTGCCAACGCTATCTAAGTAGGTTAAGATGCGGTTCGAAAATATCCCAAACCAGCTCGCCGTCAAGGACCTGCTGCGCCAATCGGTGCGGCGGGAGCACGTGGCGCACGCGCAGCTGTTTCGCAGCAGCGAGGGCGGTGCGGGGCTTGCCCTGGCCCTCGCCTACGCCCAGTACCTGAACTGCGAGGAGCGGGGCCCCGACGCCGACGACAGCTGCGGCCACTGCCCGGCCTGCACCAAAATTGCCAAGCTGGTGCACCCCGACCTCAACTTCATTGTGCCCGTGACCACCACCAAGGCCGTGCCGAAGGACGCGCTGAGCAGCAAGTTCATGGCCGACTGGCGCAGCTTCGTGCTCGACAACCCCTACCAGGGCTTCAACGACTGGATGCAGCACATCGGGGCCGAAAACAAGCAGGGCAGCATCTCCAAAGAGGAAGCCGGTCAGCTACTGAAGCTGGTGAGCCTCAAGGCCTTCGAGGCCCGGTTCAAAATTGTCATCCTCTGGCTGCCCGAGCTGATGCACCCCGCCACGGCCAACGCTGTGCTGAAATTGCTGGAGGAGCCGCCGCCCGCCACCGTGTTCCTGCTCGTGAGCCACGCGCCCGAGCGGCTGCTGCCCACCATCCTCAGCCGGGTGCAGCCGGTGGCCGTGCGCCCCTTCGCCGAGGCCGACATCACCGACTACTTGCAAGCGCACTACCACGTGCCCGAGGCCAAGGCCCGCCAAGTGGCGCAGTTGGCTGAAGGCAGCCTGGGGGCTGCCATCGCCTCGAAGGACCAGAGCGCCGACCACGACTACTTCGCATTTTTTCGCGACTGGATGCGCCTGTGCTTCAACTACAACACCAAGGGCGCCGAGATTTTAAAGCAGAGCGAAGCCTTCCAGAAGCAGGGCCGCGAAAACCAGAAGGAACTGCTGGCCTACGCCCTGGTGCTGGTGCGCAAGGTGCTGCTCTTCGGCATCGACCCGCGGCTGATGCCCCACCTGCCGGCCGAGGAGGAGCAGTTTGTGGCCAGCTTCGCCAAATTTGTGACCCCGCGCAACGCCGATGCGTTAACCAAGGAGCTGACCGACGCCCACTACCACATCGAGCGCAACGCCAACCCGCGCATGGTATTCGTTGACAGCTCGTTGCGGCTCGGCGGCCAGCTTCGCGCCGCCTAGGACCCCCAGGTGCGCGCCGTTTAGGGCCCCCAGCGGTGTTAACTGCTCACTGTTAATTGTTAACTGATCAAATGAACCCCATTCGCCTCGCCACCCGCAGCAGCCGCCTGGCCCTTTGGCAGGCCGAACGCGTGGCCTACCTGCTCGGCCAAGCCGGCCTGCCGTCCGAAATTGTGCCCATGACCACCATCGGCGACCAGGTGCTGGACCGCTCGCTGGCCAAAATTGGGGCCAAGGGCGTGTTCACCGAAGAGCTGGAGGAAAGCCTGCGCCGCGGCGAAACCCACCTGGCCGTGCATTCGGCCAAGGACGTGCAAAGCAGCATTCCCGACGACTTGGAGCTGCTGGCTTTTCTGGAGCGCGAGAGGGTTAACGATGTGGTGCTGAGCTTTAACGAGCAATTTTCGCTTGATAAGCCGGGCATTGTGTTGGGCACCAGCAGTACCCGCCGCAAGGCCCAGTTGCGCCGCTTCTACCCCGAAGCCACCACGGCCGAGGCCCGCGGCAACCTCCAAACCCGCCTGCGCAAGCTCGAAGAAGGCCAATACGACGGCCTGGTGCTGGCCTACGCCGGCGTGCACCGCATGGGCTACGACCACCTGGTGCGCCATACGCTCTCCGAAACCCGGTTTGTGCCCGCCACCGGCCAAGGCAGCGTCGCCGTGGAGTGCGCCCGGGACCTGGACGCGGACCTGAAAATCCGCATTCAGGCTGCCCTTGACCACCCCGCCACCCACGCCTGCCTGCGGGCCGAGCGCGCCTTTTTGCAGACAATGGAGGGCGGGTGCAGCATCCCGTCGTTTGCCCTGGCTACGCTCAACGCAGCGGGGGGCCTGCACCTGCACGCCGGCATCATCAGCTTGAGCGGCGAGGAATACGTGGACGACACCCAAACCGCCCCCGCGGCCGACGCCTACCGGCTTGGCACGTCCGTGGCCGATTCGGTGCTGGGACGCGGGGGCCGCGAAATTCTGGCCAGCATCCGCGAGCACCGCGGCTAGGGGCCCCGGGCCCCTGGTTTTGCGGCGTTCGGGCCGTTTGCGGGTTGGCATATCCGGCGCCGTAGAACGGAGCAGTATTCCGTTTGGCATTCGCACGGAAACGGAATGGCATTCCGTTCTACCATCTATCTGTACTGGAGGTGCACTGATATGGAAAATGCTGTAAAATAGCTAATTAACTTGTTTATGACTTTCTCCTTTTCCCAAGCCGGGCGGTGGTTGGTGGCGCTGCTGCTGCTGGCCCCGGCCGCGCAAGCTGCCGCTCCGCTAGCCAAGGGCCCCCGCAAGGGCGGCAAAGACGACGTGGTGACCATTACCACGCCCGAGGGCACCATTCGGCTGCTATTGTTTAAAGACACGCCGCTGCACCGGGCCAATTTTCTGCAAAAGGCCCGCAAAGGCTTATACAACGGCACCACGTTTCACCGCGTCATCGACGGCTTTATGATTCAGGGCGGCGACGTCAACTCCAAGGACGCCGACCCCACCAACGACGGCCAGGGCATTCCCGGGACCCCCACTGTGCCCGCCGAACTGGGCCCCGGCCACCCGCACGTGTACGGGGCCCTAGCCGCCGCCCGCACGGGCGGCCCGGCCGGCACGCCCAGCAGCAACTCGCAGTTTTACCTGGTTGAAAACCACGCCGGTACCCACCGCCTCGATGGCCAGTACACGGTGTTTGGCCAGGTCATCGAGGGCCTCGACGTGGTGGACAATATTGCCAAAGTGCCCAAAGACAACCGCGACCGGCCCCTTGCCAACGTGACCATGACGATGAAGGTGGCGCACTTACGGAAGAAAAAAATCACCAAGCTATACGGCTATACTTACCCCTGAAGGGGACGGGAGCCGTTTGCGGTGGGGCATCTAAGGAAGCTGCACCAAAATGGCGCATTGATAGAACAATGAAAATTCTCATAACCGGAGCCAACGGCCTGCTGGGCCAGAAGCTGGTGGCGCTGCTGCACGCGGAGCCGGGCGTGGCGCTGGTGGCCACCGGCCGGGGGCCCAACCGCCTGGCCGAGTGGTACCCCAACCTGCGCTTCGTGGCCCTCAACGTGACGGACGCCGCCCAGGTGCAGCGCGTGCTGGCCCAGGAGCAGCCCACCCACGTCATCCACGCCGCGGCCATGACCAACGTGGACGAGTGCGAGCTGAACCAGGCCGCTTGCTGGCAGCAGAACGTGGTGGCCACGGCGCACCTCGCCGCCACCTGCGCCGCCCAGGGCGTCCACCTTACACATCTCAGCACCGATTTTATCTTCGACGGCAGTGCGGGGCCCCTGGCCGAAGACGCCGTACCTGCGCCCATCAGCCACTACGGTGCCAGTAAGCTGGCCGCCGAGCAAGCGGTGCAGGGCACGGCGGGCCTGCGCTGGGCCATTGCCCGCACCGTGCTCGTGTACGGGGTGCTGCGCGGCGGGGGCCGCACCAACATCGTGCTGTGGGTGCGCGATTCGCTGCGCGCCGGCAAGGCCATCAAGGTCGTCGATGACCAGTGGCGCACGCCCACGCTGGCCGAAGACCTGGCCGTGGGCTGCTGGCTGCTGGCCCGGCACAACGCGGCGGGCATCTACAACATTTGCGGCGACGAGCTGCTGACGCCCCACGCCATGGCCCTGCGCGTGGCCGATTACTTCGCCCTCGACAAAGGCTTGATTGAACGGGTCGATGCCAGCACGTTCTCGCAGCCGGCCCGGCGGCCGGCCCGCACGGGCCTGCTCATCGGCAAGGCGCGGCGCGAGCTGGGCTACTGCCCCCGCACGTTCGAAGAAGGCATTGCCCTGGTAGCGGCCCAATAGGGCCCCGGCGGGGCCCCCCACGCAAACGGCCTGCCCCGTGAGGGACAGGCGTTTGCGTGGCATAATCAGGATAAGATAGTGGTAACTTAAAAGCAAGTGTGAGGCTGCAGTGGAGCCCTCACCAGGGCCCTATCGCAGCGGTAAGGCTACCAGCTATTGCGGCTGCTAACGGTGGCCGCCAGGTCGGGCGTGCCCAGCACCAGCAAGTCGCCGATGAGGATGGCTTTGGAATCACGCAAGGCGGCTTCGCCAATGGCGCGCGGGATGAGGTGGCCGTCAGGGGTCAGAAAATCAGGTGCTGGCGCGGCAGCGCGGCGGGTGTTCGAGTAGAGCCGCACCCAGGGTGTGGGTGGGGGCGTAGGCTGGTAAAGATCGAAAATAGACGCCATGGTAATAGTCGGACACATCAGCAGAGGCACGTAAGAGAATAGATATTCACTAGGAGTATACAATATTACCGACCCTCCCTACCTCTGCCCTAAGACACTTTGCGGGTAATTGTGACATCACCCCTTGCAAAAAGTACTGTTAAAAAAATCAGAAATTACTGAAATAAAGAAGGGTCCCTGGTCTTGAAAAGCTCGCTGTTATTCAATAAATACGCAATGAATAGCGGCAAAATACCCGTTTAATACCAGGCTGCCGGAGCCGCCGCTTGCAAAAAAACGCTCCATTGTGACATTGATGAAACGCTGGTTGGCTTATTTGCCTGGCGCCGAAGGGCTGCTGAGGGCCTGAAGAGCCAGCATGGTGAGAAGCAGGAGCCCGCCTGGCCCGGCCACCAGCCACCAGGCCGTGGGTTCCAGGCGGGCGGTGTTGAGCAGCTGGCCCCAGCTAGGTACCTCGGGCGGCAAGCCAATGCCCAGGAACGAGAGCGTGCTCTCCAGCCCCAGCAAGCTCGCTATGCTGAGCGGAAAGGCCGCGCGCAAGGGCCGGCACGCGGCCAGCAGCGCGTGCCGCCACCACACGCGCCCCGGTGGCAGCCCCAGGGCCCGGGCAGCAGCCACAAACGGCTGAATGCCAACGCGCAGCATTTCGGCCCGCACGAGCCGCGCCGGCACCGCCCAGGCCGTGAGCACCAGCACCCCCAGCAAGCCCGCCGGCGAAAGCGCTACGCTACCCGCCAGCACCACCACGAGCACCAGCTGCGGCACGGCCCCCAACAGGGTGGTGGCCCCCAGCACTGCCGCATCAAGCGGCAGCGGCAACTGGGGCCCCGGCGGGCCGGGGCCCACCCGCTACCGGCCAGCCCCACCACCGCCACCACCAGCCCGGCCCCGGCCCCGGGCAGCGCCAGGGCCCACCACAGCAGCCCCAACACCCCCGCCCCGCCAATCCAAGGCAGGCGCAGGCGGTTGTGCCAGAAGCCGGCGGTTCCGCCCAGCAGGGCCCCCAGCGCGCTGGCCAGCACGGCCGCCGCCACGCTCAGGCCCAGCGCCGTGCGGGCCCCAAATACCAGTTCAACCAGCACGTCGCGGCCCAAGGGGTCGGTGCCTAGCCAGTGGTGGCTGCCCGCCGTGAAAGGGGGCAGGCTGAAGTGTGCCAAGTCGGGCTGGGCGGGCGGGTACGGTAGCGGCAGCACGGGCGCTAGCAAAGCCAAGGCTCCTATTAGCGCCAACCAGCTGAGCGCGGCCGCGCGCGCACCGCGCACAAAGGCAAAACGTGGGGCGTGCCTCATGCAATGCGGGGGTCAAGCCAGCGGGCCCCGGCGTCGGCCAGCACCAGGGCGAGCAAGCGGGCGGCCCCTACCAGGAGCACGCCGCCCACCAGCACTGGGTAGTCGTGGTTGGCGGCTGCTTCGGCCAGTAGGCGGCCCATGCCGGGCAGCGAAAACACGAATTCTACCACCACGGCGCCCGCCACCAGCGCAGGCAGCAGGTCGGCCACGAGCGGCAACAAAGGCACCAGGGCGTTGCGTAGCGTGTGGCGCCGCAGCACCTGTTTGGTTGCCAAGCCCTTGGCGCGCGCCGTGGTGGCGTAGCCGGTGCCCAGCTCGTGCGCGAGAGATACCATTAGTTGCAGCGTAAGCTCGGGCAAAGCGGTCAGTACCAAGCACGCCAATGGTAGTATCAAATAGGACCCTAGTGCATAAATGCCTTCGCCATCAACAGTTTGCGAATAAACGGGAAACCAATCCAGGACATCGGGGTTGGCCAGGCTCAGCAACAGGCCCGTAGCCAACACAAACAGGGGTAAGGCCTGTAGGCCCGCCAGCAGAGCCAGTGCGGGCCGCCGCCACCACGGCCGGCGGGCCAGCGCCAACGCCAGCACCAGCGCCAGCCACAAGGTCAAGCCCGCCGCTGCGCCGGTGAGGGGAATGGTGCAGGCCAACGCCGCGCCCAGCCGCGCGACCACCGGCTGGCCATTGCGGAACGACGTGCCCCAGTCGCCCCGGAGCATGGCCCCGAGCCAGCGGTGGTACTGGTTACGGCGGCCGTTCCACTGCCAGGGCGCGGGGCCCCCGCCCGGCGCAGGGGCCTGGCGCGAAAAATAGAACAGCGGCTCGGAAACCCCCAGCCGTTGGCGGGCGGCCTGGCGGGCCAAATCGCGCGCCTGGGCGCTGGCTGGGGTGCCATTGCTGAGCTCGGCGGCGTTGGAAAGGCCCAGGTTTTCATCCGACAGGGGCGCCCCGCGGCTCAGCAAAAACACGAGCGATGCCAAGGCCCACACGGACAAGATGGCCTGGCCAGCGCGTTGGAAAAAAAACTGCCCCACGCCTGTTAGAGTATGGATCGGGGCCCCCAGGTAATGGCCGCCGCCGCGTAGCCCGGCCGAATGCTGCTTGGGTAGAGGTTTTGCAGCCGGCGGTTGGCCACCAAGCGGTTGTACTGGAAGAAGAGCGGAACCATCGGCATTTCCTCGCGCAGCAACACCTGTAACTTGCGCAGCAATTGGCTCCTAACAGCCGGCGATTGGGCCACCGCAACGGCTTCCACGAGGCGGTCGCTGGCTGGGGTGCCGAAGCCCGTCAGGTTGCCGGCGCCCACCGCCTCCGAGTGCAGGATAGGGACAAGGTTGAAGGTGTAAGGATTGCCCATGATTGACTTAATATACAAGTCAAAATCACCCGTTTGTAGCTTATGTGTAAAGGCACTGGCTTCCGTGGGGCGCAGTTCTACGGCAATGCCCAACTGGGCCGCGGCCGCCCGAAATTGCAGCCCAATGGTTTCAAACGTGGTTTCTTCTGCCCGGTACCGCACCTGCAATGCCAGTTGCTGCGTTTCGCCAGTGGGGCTCTGGCGCGTCCAGCGCGCCGCGGGGCCGGCCACTTTCTGCCGCCAGCCGGCCTGCTGTAGCAACGCCACGGCCCGGCTTGGGGCGAACGGTAGCAAGGGCAAGCTATCGGCATAGTTACGGCCCGTATTGGGTGAAATGATGCTAACGGTGCGCTGCCCCAGGCCCTGCTGCGTAGCATTCATCAGGCCCGGTACATCAAAAAGCAGGGCCAGGGCCTGCCGTGTAAAGTGGTCAGCCAAAGCCGGCCGCCGCGTATTAAAACCGGCCGTTACTACATTGTGCGACAGCGTATTGTAAAAGGAAAGGGTCTGCTGGGCTTTTGCTGAGTGGCGCAGCCGATTGAAATCGCGGGCCGGAATGTTCGGGTACAAATCCACATCGCCCCGGCGCAGCGCCATGACCGCGCTGGCACTGTTGGGAATAATCAAAAAGTTGATTTGCGAAGGATGCGCTTGCAATGCCGGGGGGAGGGGGCTCAACTGGTCAGCCCACCACTGCGGCTTGCGCTGGAACCGCAGCAGGTGGTCTTTTTTCCAACTTACCAAGCTGTAGGGCCCGCAACCGGGCAGCCGCTCGGGGTGCTGGCCCGGGGCAATGGTAGCGTATCGCCGGGCCAGGGCCGCCAGCACAGTATCCGGGGCCACGTTGACGGGGCGATTAATTAAATCAATAAGGTGGTAGCGGCGCAACGTACCGCGCGCGTCCAAAGCGGCTTCGGGCAAAATGAAAAAATCGCCGGAAGCGTGCGCAAAGTCTGTTGCCTGCCCCCGGCACACCAGCGTAAACCGCCGCGTGTTGTTGGGGTCGGGTTGCAGCTCTTGAATGAAGTTAAACTGGGTGCGGATGCCCTCGTTAGCCAAGCCCGGGGCCTGCATCAGCTTGAGGGTGAACGCGACATCGCTAGCGAGCACTGGTTGGCCGTTATCCCAGGTGGCCGCCTTGCGCAGGCAGTACGTGAGCAGCGTGAGCGAATCGCCCACCAGCTTGATTCTGGGCAGAGAGTCTGCTAACCCAGGGCTGTAGGATGATTTTGCGTAATCAATTTGCAATAAGCTTAGGTGGAGTAAGTTGTCTGCGTCGCTACTCGATTGGTTTGGCTGCTGCAACGGGTCAAGGGTTTCCGGATCGGAATCCCATCTAATTCGCACGCTGTCAGGCACATGTTCTTGGGGCCCCGAACAGGCCGTCAGCAATATCGTGCACAGACCAGCGAGTAATGATAATTTCATAAAACGATGGCGGGATAGAACGGGGCTAAGTTAGCCATCCTGTTCTATCCCGCCACCTTAGTAGAGCGAAGAAGCAGTGTTCTGCTTAGCAGAGCAACCGCTTAGCGCTTTCTGATTAATTACTGGTAGGGGCGACGATGCCGCCGCTCCAGCCGCCGCTGCCGCCTTTGCTGGCGACGATGCCGCCGCTCCAGCCGCCGCTGCCGCCATCTAATGAATTAGCACCTTGAGCGGGAGCACCGGTGATGCTGAATAATTGAAACAAGGCGTAGGCAATGAGTTCAAACATGGGAGCGGCCTTTATATTGTTGATCGTTTGTATATCACAAATTTGGGCCACCGCTGAGCCATTTAAAAGGACATTATTAAGCAAATAATGACTAGGACTAAAATACTACAAAATATAAATTAATAAATAATGATTACCTAAAAATACCTCCAATCAAAAAAAATCTTAAAACAAGATAGCTTGGCTTTGCAAAAAAGAGTTCGGATGTGACATTATAAGTATAAATATCCTATTAAAATTGTTTCTTAATGTAAGAAACTACTTGCGGTACTTTGGATCGCATGTTCACTACTTCCGTGAGATAAGATTATTTAAAGATATTTGCTAAGTGAGAAATAAGTGATATTCCAACGAACACAGTGGGTTATGAACGAATCGAGAACTCTAGCACAAATAATAACGTCTCGAAAATTGCCTCTACTGCCGCTGTTAGATTTTGACGCGGGTGAGAAGATGAAGGAAAACAAATTGGTCGCGTCCTTGGCCGAAGGACAAGAATCGACTCGCACCCAATTAGTGCGGACGCTCTATGGTAAAGGCACAGCCAATACCGAAGCGTCATTCCGTAAGCTACACTCAAGGGTGATGGCCAAAATGTTAAATCACCTTTATTTTCTTGACTATTCCGACCAACGCCATTTGGTGTCCAAGCGTTACGAACTGGAGTGCTTAAGCTTATTTCACAAAGCCCTCGTTTTGTATAATGAAAGCGAGTCTTCGTTAGCTGTAAGACTATTGAACAAATGCTTAGAGCTGTCGCAACGTGATGGATTCACCCGTTATGGTATTCAAGCAGCGGGTTTGTTGCGCGTTCTTTATGCGCAACAGCAACGGAAGCCTCAATATCGAGCAGTCACAAAAGTGTTGCTTGACTTACAAAAAGTTCGCACTTTTGAAGAAGAAGCAGATAATATATATAGCGATGTTAGATTAGCAATTGCTGGTACTGTAAAGATGCGTCGGCAATTGCTGCCAATGATGCCAGCTTATTTAGTAAAGCTGGAGGAATTGCATTGTAAAGCAAAATCAGTCGATACCGGTAACTACGTATATCAAACGCAGTTGGCTCAGCAAGAGTTGACGGGCAACTATGCCGAGATCATCAAAATCACGGCGGAGGCCGCTCGGCAGCTCAAGGCGGGAAAGCTGAACCCGCACCGGTTTGATGTACGCTTCAATCACTTTATGAGCGTATATGCGCACTTGCTGAGCCGGCAGGCCGAAAAGGGCTTGAAGCTGGCAGCCGTCTACGACAAAGATTTTCACCCGTCTTCTGCCAATTGGTTTTATTTTCAGGAGCACTACTTGCTGTTGGCTTTGCACGCGGGTGATTACGTGCAAGCACGGCAAGTGCTGCAAACCGCCACCAGCAGCCCCAGCTTCGGCAAGCAGCGGGCGTCAGCGCAGCAGCGCTGGGAGCTGTTTCGGGCCTACGTGGATTTTGTGCAGCCCCCCGCCCGGCCTACGCCGGTGCGGCGCCAGCAAATGGAGCAGTGGGCCCTCACCATTCCCGAATACAGCCGCGACAAGCGGGGCCACAACGTGGCCATTCTGGTGATGCAGGTGATGTACTTCCTGCGCCAGCGCGACCTCGACGCTGTGCTATTGCGCGCCGACCGGCTGCGCAAATACCAGCAGCGCCATCTGCGTGAGGCAGCCAACCTACGCACCCGGCTGTTCTTGAGGCTATTGCTACTTATTGTGGATCAAGATTTTGATCCTGTGCGCAGCGCTCGGCAAGCCACCACGCTGCTCAAGCAACTGGAAGATGCCCCGCCGCCCGGTGAGGCCTTCGCGGAGGTAGAAATCATTCCGTATGAAACCCTCTGGCAGCTGGCCTTGCAGGAACTGCGGGCAGGGCCCCCCATGCCCAGCGCTCCTGGCGCGGGGGCGGCTGGTAAGGGCCCCGGCTAGTGTTGGCCAGGAGCTCTGCGCACTACTGAAAAAAAACGCGGGGCCCGGGGTGAGGCCCCGGGCCCCGCGGGGCTGCTTAACTATATGCTGGGCTGCTATTGCACCAGTACGCGCCGGGCGGCGGCGACGCCGTTCACGGGGCTGAACACTACGCTGTAGAGGCCCGGGGCCAGGGCAGTGGTCAGCAGCTGCTCAGTGGCGGCGGCGGCGGCCGTGAGCTGGGTTTGCCACACTATGCGGCCCAGGCCGTCAACCAGGCGGAGCTGACCGCCACCGCTTTGGGCGGGCAGGCGCACGTGCAGGGCAGTGCCGGCCGCCGTGGGGTTGGGCCAGGCTTCCAGGCCCGTGGCGGCGGCGGCGCTGGTGAGCGACAGCAACTGGCTGCCTACGTTCACGTTGTCCACGTACAGGTAGTTGCCGTAGCCGTTGTAGCCCACGAAGCGCAGTAGTACGCTTTTGCCAACGTAAGGCATCAAATCAACCAGCTCTTGCCGCCACTGGGAGCTGGCCGAGGGCACGAAATAGGCATTTTGGGGGCGGGCGGTGCCCAGCGTGCCGGTGGCGCCCTTGGCGTAGGGGCGGCCCAGCACCGCCAGGGTGCAGGCGTCCAGTACCTGCACGATCAGCGAATCGGGGCCGGTGGCGGGGCTGATGAGCGGCGCGTAGGCCAGGTCGAAGCGGAGCGTGGGCTGGGCGGCGCTCAGGTTGAGGGGCGGGGTTTGCAGCACGTCGCGCTGGCCCACGGCGGCGTCGGGCGCAAACGGGGCCCGGGCGGCGCGGGTGCTGGTGCCGGCGCGGCCGATGATGCCGTCGGCCAGCACCCAGGTGAAGAGGCCATCGGGGTTCTCAATAACCCAGCCCGCGGGCAAAGTAGTTGAGGTATCAAACGTTTCGGCGAAGGGCAGGGCCCGCCCGGCCGTCACCTCGATGCTGACGGTGGACGTGGTGCTGCCGAAGCCGTTGGACACGGTGAGGGTGGCCACGTAGGTGCCTGCCGTGGCGTACGAAACCGTGGCGCTGGCGGTGCTGGCTGCGGCCGGCGAGCCCCCCGGGAACGACCAGGCGTAGGTGCCCGGGCAGAAGGCCGTTTGGCTGGTGAAGCTCACCGTGCCACCGGGGCAGATGCGGGTGCGGTTGGCGGCGGCCGTGGCCTGTGGGGCCCTGCCGTACACCACCACGTAGCCGGTATCGACGCGGGTGGCGGTGCCGTTGGCGTTGGTGGCGGCCAGCGTCACGGCGAAGCGGCCGGGCGTGTTGTAGGTCACCGTGGGGTTGCGGTCGGTGGAAGCGGCGGGGGTGCCGCCGGCAAACGTCCAGGCCCAGCTGGTGGGCCGGAACAGCGACGAATCGCGGAAGGCCACCACCAGGCCCGGGCAGCCCACGGTGGGCTGGGTAGAGGTGTAGAGCGGTACTGGTGCGGCCACTGCCGCCGTCAGGGCAATGTCGTCGAAGGCCATGCCGCGGCGGCTGCTGGCGGTGGCCGCCGTGGCAGGGCCCGTGCCGTATTGCTGGAACTTCACCCGCACGTCGGTGCCCAGCGTCAGGTTGTTAGTGGCCGCAAACTGGGTCAGGTTCACGCTCTGGGTTTGGTAAGTGGTGGTCGAGTTGGCGCCCGTCAGGCTCACCACCCGGTACCAGGTAGTGCCGCCGTCCACGCTCAGGGCCACGCCGTCGCCGTTGCTCGAGCCCATAAACTGGGTGGGCAGCGCGTTATCGGTTTCGGCCGCAAACCGGCGCTGGCGGAAGGTGAGGAGCAGGTCCTGGCCGGGCGTGTTGCGGGTGTACCACACGGCTTCGTTCAAGCCCGCGAAGGCCGTGGAGGCCGGAAATGCGGTATCCATCACCAGGTAGCTGGTGCCCGAGGCCGCCCCGGTGCCGGTAGCCACCTGCACGCGGCCGGCCTTGGTGCTGTTCACGGTCCAGCTCGTGGGCAGGGCGCGCTTCTCCAGGTCTTCTACGGCAGGCGGTGCGATGGCCACCGGCGGGCCGTAAATGGCCGTGAAAGCGTCAATCAGCCCGGCGCCGGTGAGGACGCTGAAGCCCGTTTGGCCGCCCACTGGTCGGGCGGTGCTGGCCAGGCGGGCGTTCACTTGGGCCGGGGAGAGGGCCGGCTCCGACTGCAACAGCAGCGCGGCCACGGCCGCCGCCGCCGGGGCTGCCGCCGAAGTACCGAAGAAATTTTGAAAGCCATCGCCATCTGGGTCGGTGCCGCCAAAAAACGTGGTGCTGCCGCCGTCCACCGAAGCAAAGTCAGGCTTGGGGCGCGTCACGGGGGTCCCCAGGGCCGTGCCGTTGGGGTTGAACAGGATGGTCGGGCTGCCCTTCGCCGTGTACGACTCGGCGGT
This sequence comes from Hymenobacter coccineus, assembly GCF_001816125.1. Classification (GTDB taxonomy): domain Bacteria; phylum Bacteroidota; class Bacteroidia; order Cytophagales; family Hymenobacteraceae; genus Hymenobacter; species Hymenobacter coccineus. The sequence continues at coordinate 20,522 of NZ_MDZA01000433.1, forward strand.
TTTGGAATCGTAATACGGCACGGCCGCCACGGCGGAAGCCGCTGCGGCCGCGGCATGCCCCACCACAGTGCCGCTGTTGGTGAGCCACTCGGTGGGCTGGCCGTCGGCCAGGGCAATGTACTTGATGCGCGTGGGGTTGGCGCTGCCGGTGCGGCGCACAATCACCAGGTCAAACAAGGTAGTGTGGGTCTGCGCGGTGTCATTGGTGAAGCCCGTGATTTCGACCGGTACCTGCGTGAGCAGGTTGCTGGAGTTCGACACGTCGATGGTGTCGCCGCGTGAAGAGAGGATGTAGGCGTCGAGGTCGGTTCGCACGCCCGCCGTGGTGTAAAACGGGTCGCTCCACTGCAAGGCCACCGTCATGTCAGTGCCCGGCGCCACCAAAAAGCGCTGGGCTACGTCGGTGCCGCCGGTGTTGTCGAAGTTGAGCCGGGCCAGGTTGCGGGCCCCCACCACAAAGGCCGGGGCGGTGTTTTCGTAGCTCTGGTCACCGTTGTTGCCGGCTGAGGAGAAGTACGTGGCTCCGCGCTGGCTCACCACCTGTGTCACGGCCTGGGCCACCACGCCGTCCTGAAAGTAAGGCTCGGCGAAGTAGGCAATGTCGTCCACGATGACCTTGCAATTGCCCTTGGCCGGGTCGGCCAGGTCGAGGATGTGCTGGGCAAAGTCCGCCTCCGAGTTATACGCCGTGCTGAACGCCAGCGGGGCCCCGGGGGCAATGTCGTAGATGAGCTGGGCCATGGCCCGGCCCTCGTCGGTGCCCTCGCCATCGCCCAAGTCGCTGAGCACCTGCACACCCGCCGCTGGCAAGTCGTTCGAGGCCACGTCGTTGGCCGCGCCCTTCAGCGAGTTGTACGAGTCGCTGAGGATGCCCACGCGCACGCCCGCGCCGGTCAGGTTCTTGCCGAGCGTGGCGCGGGTGCGGGCCGCTTCCAGCACGTAGTCGGCCTGGGTGGTCACGCGGCCGGTCTGGGCCACGGGCCGCCACACCGGCAAAATGCCCAGCAGGCCTTGGGCGGCCAGCGCCTCCAGGCCGGGGGCCCCGGGGGCCAGCTGGGCCAGCGGCAGCATCCCGTCCACGAAGTGCAGATCGGGCCGGCTGGCCACCACCACGAAGCCCCGCGCCTGCAACGCGGGCAGCAGCGCCGCCACGTCGCGCGCCGTAATGTGCACGAGCACGGCCGTGGCGTCTTTGCTCAGGCGCAGCTGGGGGTGGGCCGCCTTCAAATCGACCGGGGCCCCGCCGCGGCTGGCGGCCGTGCCCTGCTGGTACACCTGCTGCAGCTCGGGGCTGATGCGCGAGTTGGGGTCGGCGCGCTGGTACACCGCCGTGGGGGGGCCTTGCGCGTGGCGTGGGCCGTGGGGCGGGGCCGCAGGGGCCCTCGGGGCCCGGCCCGGTTTGGGCCCCGGCGGGGCCCGCGGTGGCCCAGGCCAGGGCCCCCAGCAGCGCCACGCGCCCGAAGTATCCGATAGAGTTAAAATTCATACAGCGAGGGAAATGGACGAAGGATTAGCGGGTGGGAAACAAAGCCGGGCGCACAGGGCACGGGCCGCTGCGCGCAAGCAAATTACTAAGCCTAACCCCGGGGCCCTAGTTCCGCCGACCGGCCGCGCGTATCAATCGACCAAGGGCCCCGGGCCCGAACCTTTTGCCCGGCCGCCGGCTTTAGCACCCGGCCCGCGGTGCGTACCTTTGCTAGGTGCCGCCAGCGGCCGGATTTTTCAGTCGTTGCTCCGTACTTTTTTATTTTTACTACTATGGCAGTTTACCCCGAATACATGGTGGCGCCCATCCGCCAAGACCTCACCGAGGTTGGTTTTGAGCAGCTCATGACCCCCGCCGACGTGGACGCCAGCCTGGCCGCCACCGAAGGCACCGTGCTGGTGGCTGTGAACTCGGTGTGCGGCTGCGCCGCCTCCAAGGCCCGCCCCGCCCTCAAAATGGCCCTCGCCAGCTCCGACAAAAAGCCCGGCAAGCTCGTGACCGTGTTTGCGGGCATGGAAACCGAAGCCGTGGCCAAAATGCGCGAGCACCTGCTGCCCTACCCGCCCTCATCGCCCTGCATCGGGCTGTTCAAAGACGGCGAGCTGGTGCACATGATCGAGCGCTACCACATCGAAGGCAACGACCTCACCCGCATCGTCAACAACCTGCAAGGCGCGTTCGAAGAATACTGCTAGGGCCCCCCGCCGGCCCAATGCCCTGAAAGCCACTCCCCAACCGGAGTGGCTTTTTTTTAGTGCTTATATTATTATTTAGAATTATTCCAAATAAATGCTGAGAATTCGCGGGGCGCTGATATCTTTGCTAATGTTTAGAATTGTTCTAAATAAAGTCAATGGCCCGTTCTTTTCTCCGGCGCTTTGCTTGGCTGCCGCTGCTGCCCGCCGCCGCGTGGGCCCAGCGGCCCGCCGGGGCCCCAGCCGACCTGCCGCCCCGCCAGGCCCTGGCTGAAACGGTTGCGGCGGCCACCCGCCCGGCCCCCGCCGCGGCCGAAACGCCGTAGCTTCAACCACCTGCCGCTCCCAAGAACCGCTCATGGACCCCTTAACCGCTCCCGCTACCCTGGCCAACCGCTGGGCCGAATACAAGCAAGCCCACCCCAAAAGCCGCATCCGCGACGCTGCCCAGGCCCTGCGCGTGGGCGAGGCCGCGCTGCTGGCCACCGGATGCACTGGCCAGCCCGATGCGCCCGCTGTGGCCCTCACGGCCGACTTCCAGGAAATACTGCTGGCGGTGCCCGCCCTGGGCCACATCATGGCCCTCACCCGCAACGACAGCGTGGTGCACGAGCGCCAGGGCGCTTACCACGACGTGTCGTTTCAGGGCCCCATGGGCCTGGTGCTGGGCGAAGCCATCGACCTGCGCCTATTCCTGATGCACTGGAAGCACGCCTTCGCGGTAAATAAAAACGGCCGCCGCAGCCTCCAGTTCTTCGGCATCGACGGCGAGGCGCTGCACAAAATCTACCTCACCGAGGCCAGCGACTTAGCCGCCTACGACGCCCTGGTGGCCCGCTTCCGCGCCGCCGCCCAGGGTCCCGGGCTGGCCCTGCAACCCGCTCCCGCCGACGCCCCTGAAGCCCCGGACGATACCATCAACGTGGCCGGCTTCCGGGCCGCGTGGCGCGGCATGCAGGACACGCACGCCTTTTTCGGGCTGCTGCGCCAGTTTGGGGTGAGCCGCCCCCAGGCCCTGCGCCTGGGGGCCCCCCCGAGCTGCTGCGCCGCGTGCCCACC
>NZ_MDZA01000434.1 GCF_001816125.1 Hymenobacter coccineus
CGGCCCTGCGCGCTAGCGGCTGGTCGGCGAACCAGGCCTGCTGGGCCCGGGCGGGCGCGGCGGTAATGAGTAGGAGAAGCAATGCAGCCAGGGCCCCCAATCCGCGCGCGCGGGTGGCCGGGCCCGTCGTGGTAAGAAATGAGGTCATGAACCGTTAACGAGCGAAAAGTGGGGCTGGTATTCGGCTTGAAGGTACGCTGCGGAATGACTTTAACGGGCCTGGTAGCGCGGCTGTAGCGCGGACTTTGTAGTCCGCGGCTCTGAACGGCCATTGCACGGGTAATCGGCAGGACGAAGCGAGAGTCGCGACTACAAGTCGCGCTACAGCCGCGCTACACGTCGGTTTTCAACAGCACCACCTGGGCCCGGTCGGCGGCGCTGATTTTGCGGCGGAAATCGACGTAGCCGGCGTAGGACGCGGCGGGCAGGTGCAGGCGGGGCAACTCGAGGCGGCGCACGTAGCGCACGGTGCCGTCGGGCAGGGCCTGGTACTGGGCCGAGTAGGTGCCGTAGGCCGTGGCCAGCTGCACGGGGGCGGGCAGGGTTTCGGGTTGAAAGCCGGCGGGGAAGTGCAGCCGCACGGTATCGGCCTGGAGGCTGGCGCGGGGCACCCACAGCGCGGTTTGGCGGGTGCCCACCTGGGCTGGCAAAGCAGGCAGCCGGCTCAGCAGGTTGGGGCTCACGAACACGCGCTTACCACTGGGCGGGGCGTAGCCGGGCAGCGCCAGCCCAAGGGTTTCGACCACCCCGGGCGTGCCTGCGCCGGGCGCCGCCGCCAGTCCAAACTTGCTGATGGTGAACGTGGAGAGCCGCAGATGCTCGGCCACGTACTGCTTCTGCTCGGTGGGGCCCAGCTCGTGCAGCAGCTGGGCGTAGGTGTCCTGCTCCTGGCCGGTGCGCAGGGTGCGGGCGGTGGCCGTGGCGGCCCCGGCGGCGTCGAGGTACAGGTCGATGCGGCGCTCGCGGCGGTTGTCGGCGCAGCGGTAGCGGGGCGTGGCCACCACCTGCCCGCCCTTGGGCGTGAGCAGCAGCGCGTGGCGGTTGCCGGTGAAGCTGCCCATGTAGCCCAGCGCGGTGGTCTGGCTGGTGCACTCCAGCCACAGCGTGTCGGGCCGGCCGGCGGTGGCCAGCGGCACGCACACAATGGCGTGGTTGAACTGGTTGCTGGGGAAGTCGGGGCGCAGGTCGGCGTGGTCGCTGCCGGCCCCGATGAGGGCCACGTAAGCGGGTACGCCGGCGGTGGCCAGCAGGGCCATGGTGTAGTTGCTCAGGGCCTTGCAGTCGCCGTAGCCGCTGGTGGCCACGGCGCTGGCCGGAAAGGTTTGCCAGCCGCCCAGGCCCAGCTGCACCGAAATGTAGCGGGTGCTGCCTTGCAGCAGGCCGTAGAGCCGCGCCACGCGGGTGTGCGGGTCGGGCGCGTCCTTGATCAGCTCTGCCACCTTAGCGATGGTGGCGGGCGGCAGCACGGCGCGGCCGGCGTTTAGCTCGTAGTTCCACTGGCCAAACGACTGCCAGGTGCTGGCCGAGCCGGCGTGGCCCTGCACCTCGAAGGCGCCGGGGGCCAGGGCCACGCCGGGCGTGGTGTCGGCCAGGGGCGGGGCGTTGTCCTCTTCGTCAACGGCGGGGCGGTCGGCCAGGGCCCAGGCGTACTGTTCCTGGTTGCCGGCGCGGGTGTGCTGCACGGGGGCCCCGGCGGGCCACTGCCGCTCTTGGTAGCGCAGGGGCAAGGCAGCGGGCGTGCTCACGCGCAGGGTGGCGCTTTGCACAGCCAGGCCTTCCTCGTCCTGGGGCTGCCAGGTGGGGTAGAAGAGGGTGTTGTCCGACACCACTTCGTAGTCAAACTCCACGGTGTAGGGCACCTGGGGCTGGCGCAGGTCGGCGTAGCGCACCCGTACGTCGGTCATCAGGCTGCCGCCGGCGTCGCCCACGCCCTGGTCGCGGATTTCGCTGGCTCGCAGCTGGTGCAGCAGGCGGCCGTCGGCGTCGTACACAGCCCCGCGCAGGTAGCCGATGGCGTTTAGCGCGTCGTAGCCCACGGTGGTGCGCCCGAAAGCGTCGCCCCCCGCATCAAGCACCGTGATGACTTTGTGCACGGTGTGCACCAGGCGGCTGGCCGATTTCACGGTTACTACCTCGTCGTCGGCGCGCAGCACGGCGTGGGCCCCCTCGCGCAGGGCGGCCGGAATTTCCACCACGGAATACTTTGGCGCGGGGGCCCCCACCGGCATGAAACGCGGGGCGCCGCCCAGGGGTACGGCGCATAGCAGCGCGAGCAAGTTCTTAGCTTTCATAAAACAGTAATTTCCAATAAAATAGGGCCCCGGAAGGAAGTACTAGGCCTTCTTCTTAATGACGAGCTTCTCGGCCTGCTTTTCCAGCATGAGGCGGTAGAACTCGCGCAGGTGAGTGTATTCAGCGGCCGTGTACACGGGCTTGCGCAGGGCCAGGCGGCTGGTGAAGTTGACGGTGCTGCCAATGGCGGCCACGTTGAAGAGGTAGCGGCCGCCACCGTCGGGCAGGTCGATGATGGCGTTTTTGGGCGTTTCGGCCAGCTCGTAGCCGTCGGGCAGCGTAAGGGCCACGAGCAACATCTCCTCCTGCGGGGCCCCAAAATCTACCGGGTACTGCCGGTCTTCGTGCCGGAATGGGTTCTGGCCGGTGCCGAACTCGCGCAACGGGCTCAGGTACAAGGTGCCGGCCGTGGCGTTGTCGTCGGCGGGCTGCGTGAAGGAGTAGTCGAGCGCAAAGGGAGCTTCCGTCGATGCGCGCTTGGCCAGGGCGGCCTGCGGCACGGCCCAGGCCGTGTGCTGGCGGCCAATTTCGGCCAGATATTTCTTCTCGCCCAGCTTGGCCAGCTCGCCGCGGGCGTTGGCCCCGGCGTAGCCCGCGTACTCCTCGTGCACTTTGCCGGCGAGGCCGCCTTGGGCGTCCAGCGCCAGCTGCACCTGCTGGAAGTGCACGTGGCGCTGGGTGGGGCTCAGGTCGACCCAGCGGCTGGCGCTGGCCTGGGGCATGATGAGGCGGCCGGTTTGGCTGAGGCAGCGCTCGGGCAGCGTGCCGCAGGGCAGGTCGGGGTCGGTGGCGTCCACCAGCAGGTCCTTGCCGTCGGCCTGCGGCACCAGGGCCACCACGTAGTTGAACTTGGTGAGCAGCGGAAAGCTCTGGTCTACGCGGCCGTGGGTGCGGGTGCTCAGCAGCACGGGGTGGGCCGCCAGGCCGGCCTGGCGCAGGGCCGCAATGAGCAGCAGGTTCACGTCGGCCGAGGTGCCGCTGTGGGCATCGAAGGCCTTGCGCAGGCTGCCGTCGGTGGCGTAGTGGTTGGTGCCGTTGTAGCGCACGGCGGCCAGCACAATCTGCCGCACGGCCGCCGCCCGCTGGGCCGGGTCGGGGTACTGGGCGGCCAAGCCCTGCACCTGCTCCTTCAAAAAGCCGCCGCGGCCAAACTGCATCCCAAAGTCTCGCTGGCCAGCAGCTCGGAGTTGATTTTCTCCCACGTGTCGAGTACCGGCCGGTAGGCCTGCCCGGGCATGCGGGTGCCGGCCAGCTCAAAATCGAGGCGCGCCACGTAGTCGTCGGCGGTGGTGGTGTAGGGCTCGTCGCGCAGCACGGGCACGTCCTTCATGGCCCAGCGGTAGTTGGTCACGCGCCCCGTCAGCACGTCGTTGCTGGCCGCCTCGCGCCCGCTGCCCCCGCGGAAGTTGCCGCCGTCGGTGAAGCCGCCCGCGGTGTGCACCGTGTACTGGCCGTTGCCTTCCTCGCGGGTGCTCAAAGCCAGCGGCAGGTAGCCCTGCATCAGCATCTTGTAGTCGAAATACTCCGGGATGGCCGCCCGGTACTCGCTCCAGCGCACCGGGTAGGGCCCCTGAAACGACCAGTCCTGGAGGTTCACCAAAAAGTCCGACGTCACGGTGTAGGCGTACTCAATCACGGCGCCCTCGCGCACGTCGGGCAGCGTGAACTTGCGCACCCGCAGGTTGGCCGTGCGGTCTTCCACGAAGGCCTTGCTGATGTCGAGCTTGGTTTTTTGCAGCTGCCCGCCCACCATATTGTAGGTGGTGCCGCGCAGGGCCGAGAGGCGCTCCTCCGAGTTGTTGCGGTGGTAGAGGGGCACGAGCACCGTGGCGGCGTCGTAACCGGCTTTTTTCAGGATTTTGATGCGCGTTATCCGCTCGGTTTCGAACTGAAAGCTGTTGCCGTCGCTGTTCACCCGGAAGCGCGTCGTGCCGTAATCGCACAGCACCACGGCCGCCGCCGCGCTGTCGCCCACGAACGACTCGGCCTTGAAATCCAGCGGGTCGGTTTTGCCCAGCTTGATGGGCTCGGTTTGAGCCAGGGCCCCGGTGGTGGCCAGCAGGGCCGGCAGCAGCAGCGCCCACCGGCGCGCCGCAAGGGTAAGTAGCGGAGTAATCATGTGCAGAAAAAAGAAAGGAGTTGGATAGGAAATGGGGATGGGCAAAGGGGGCCCCGGCGGCGGGGCCCCGGTCAGGCTTTCTTTCTGATGACGAGCTTTTCGGCCTGCTTTTCCAGCATGAGGCGGTAGAATTCGCGCAGGTGGGCGTACTCGGCGGCGGCGTACACGGGCTTGCGCAGGGCCAGGCGGCTGGCCAGCTGCACCGTGCCCCCGAGGCTGGTGGCTTGGTACACGAAGCGGCCGCCGCCGTCGGGCAGGTCCACCACGGTGGGCTTGGGGGTTTCGGCCAGCTCGTAGCCGTCGGGCAGCGTGAGGGCCACGAGCAGGGTTTCCTCCTGCGGGGCCCCAAAATCGACGGGAAAGGCGCGGTTTTCCTGGGTGAAGGGGTTCAGGCCGTCCAGGAATTCGCGCAGCGGGCTCAGGTACAGGGTGCCAGCCAGGGCCCCGTCGTCGGCCGCGCGGGTAAAGGCATAGTCCAGGGCCAGGGGCCGCTGCACGTTGTCGCGCGCGCCCACGGCCAGCGGGGCCAGGGCCCAGGCCGCGTGCTGGCGGGCCAGCTGGGCGGCGTACTTCTTCTCGCCGAGCCGGGCCAGCTCCTCGCGGGCGTCGGCCCCGGCGTAGCCCGCGTACTCCTCGTGCACCTGGCCGGCGAGGCCGCCCTGGGCATCCAGCGCCAGCTTTACCTGCTGGAAGTGCACGTGGCGCTGGCTGGGGCGCAGGTCCACCCAGCGGCCATCGGCCGCGCCGGGCCCCGGGGCAATGAGGCGGCCGGTTTGGTTGAGGCAGCGCTCGGGCAGCGTGCCGCAGGGCAGGTCGGGGTCGGTGGCGTCCACCAGCAGGTCGTGGCCGTCGGCGTCCGGCACCAGGGCCACCACGTAGTTGAATTTGTCGAGCAGCGGGTAGGCTTGGCTCACGCGGCCGTGGCCGCGGGTGCTCAGCAGCACGGGCTGGGCGGGCAGGCCCGCCAGGCGCAGGGCGGCGATGAGCAGCAGGTTCACGTCGGCCGCGCTGCCGCTGTGGGCGTCGTAAGCCTTGCGCAGGTTGGCCTCGGTGGCGTACTGGTTGGCACCGTTGTAGCGCATGGCGCCATCAGGCCTGGCGCACGGCGGCGGCGCGGGCGGCCGGGTCGGGGTGCTGGGCGGCCAGGGCCCCCATCTGCTCCTTCAGAAAGCCGCCGCGCGCCAGCTGCTGGCCAAAGTTGTCGTCGGCCAGCAGGCGGGCGTTAATCTTGGCCCAGCTGTCGGTCAGGTCGCGGTATTCCTGCTCGGGCCACTGCTCGCCCAGCAGCTGGAAGTCGATGCGCGCCTCGTAGTCGGCCGCGGCGGTGGTGTAAGCCTCCTCGCGCAGGGGCGGCACGTTTTGCAGGGCCCACTGGTGCTGCTCGGTGGGGGCGGCAATATTGAGCGAGCTGTTGGAGGTACCAATGCCGGCCCCGCTGTCCACTTTCCGGTCCACCATCAGGTTCGTCGAGCCCGTGGTGGCCTGGTCCACGGCCAGCGGCTGGTTGCCCTGGTAAATGATTTTGTACTTATAAAACACCGGGATGCTGGTGCGGTACTCGCTCCAGCGCACCGGGTAGGGGCCCTGAAACACCCAGTTCTGGAAGTTGAACAGGAAGTCTGACGAGAGCGTGTAGGCGTACTCCACCACGGCGCCCTCGCGCACGTCGGGCAGCGTGAAGCGGCGCACGTTCACGCGCGGGCTGCGTTTTTCAAGAAACACGCCGGTGGCGTCGAGCTTGGTTTTTTGCACCTGCCCGCCCACCAGGTTGTAGGTGAAGCCGCGCAGGTTGGTGATTTGCTCCTGGTCGCCGTCGCGGTGGTAGAGCGGGATTTCGACCGTGGCCGCGTCGTAGCCCGACTTCTTGAGAATCTTCACCCGCGTCACCCGCTCGAACACCACCCGGAAGCCGTCGCGGTAGCCCACCAGGCGCGAGCGGCCGTAGTCGCACAGCACCACGGCCCCGGCCGCGCTGTCGGCCGCAAATGGCGCCGCCGTCAAATCTTTGGCGTCGATTTGCCCAAACTTAATGGGTTCGTTTTGGGCGTGGGCCGCCGCCGCGCTGCCCAAGAATAGAATTATAGCATTACGGCGTATTAGTAAAGACAGGCGCATCCAGAAAAAGCAGAAAAAAGTAGGAAAGGGCGGTTAAAACTACCGCCTTTGCCCAAACTTCCCGCATTCTTCACCTGGCTTTTTTGGACTTTTTTACGTCGTGCGGGCCGGCACTGCGGCCGGGCGCTGGAGCATCAGAAACACCAGGGCCCCCAGCACGCTGGCCAGGCTGGCGGTGTGCACCCACGGCAGCCGGCCGGGCTGGTTATCAAACACCCAGCCCGCCATTAGGGCCCCCACGCCGATGCCGGTTTCGAGGGCGATGTACATGGTGGCCACGCCGCGGCCCCGGCGCTCGGGGTGGCTCAGGTCGATGGTCCAGGCGTAGAGCGTGGGCGAGTTCAGGCCCGTGCCCAGCCCAAACACCACCGCCCCGGCCAGAAACACCGGCACCGACGGGGCCCAGACCAGCAGCGCCAGCCCCCCAGCCAAAATGCCCGCCGACCACCGCAGCACCGCCACCCGGCCGTAGGTATCCGACGACTTGCCCGCCACCAGCCGCACCGCCAGCGAGGCCACCGTGAAGCAGATGTAGAACAGGCCCTTGGTGGGCCCCGCCAGGCCCAGCAGCCGGCTCTGGTCGGGTATCACCGTCAGCACCGCCCCGTACGGAAACATGCACAGCAGCGTGACCAAGGCCGGCGCAAATACCTGGGGCTCCAGCACTTCGTTCCAGTTCAGCTTGAGCAGCGAAAAGCTAAAGCGCTGCCGCTGGGCCTGGGGCAGCGTTTCGGTGAGGGTGCCCTGCACTAGCAGCGAGAGCAGCGCCAAGCCGCTGGAGCAGTAGAACATAGTGTTCAGCGAGTAATGCTCGGCCACCCACGAGCCGAAGGCCGGGCCGGCGGCCATGCCCAGGCTGCCCGTCACGCCGAGCAAGCCCATGGCCTCGCCCCGCCGCGCCACGGGCACAATGTCGGCGATGAACGCGGCCGTGCCCGTGGGCTTGAAGCCCGTGCTGAACCCGTGCAGCAGCCGCAGCCCCAGAAAGCCCGTGACCGTGAGCGCAAACGGGTAGAAGAACCCGCAGAGGAAGCAAACAAGCGACCCAAACACCATCACTGGAATGCGCCCCACCGTATCGGCCAGCTTGCCGCTGAACGGCCGGCTCAGGCCCGCCGTGACGGTGAACAGCGCGATGATGAAGCCCTTGTACCGGCCCCCGCCCAGCCGGGTGAGGTGGTCGGGCAGCTCGGGCAGCAGCAGGTTGAAGCTGGCAAAAAACAGGAACGACGACAGGCACATCAGCCAGAAGCCGGCGGTGTAGGGCCGGGTGGCGGGGGCAGCGGTGGTGGTAGCAGCGGGCATAGGGCCCCAAAGGTCGGCAGGAATGCACAGGTGGTAGCGGGGGCCGGCGGCCCCTGTACACAGACCCATCCGAAGAGGAGCAGCATTCCACAGTACAATTCTCGGGCTAGCCAGCGACTGGTTGGGCTTTGAAATAAGAAGTAGATAGGTGCCTACAAGAGAAAACCCCCACCGAAATCGGAAGGGGTTACTCGGGTGTAAATAATTTGCTGTCGGGTTTTAGTAATGACGTATTCGGGTAAAAAAAGCCAGCGGCTATACAGTGCAAACCGGCGTTCAATCGAGTGCGTAGCGTCAATAAAATGCGTCACCACGGCGGGTTCAACTTCTTCAAAAAACCGGCGCTTTATCAAAAAAATAATTTCCCACAGTTGGGCTTTCAATTCCTTGGGGTAACTCCCAAAATCCTTCTCCTCCGCACTGTTTGGGGGAAATAAGAGAAAGTCGCTGGCGTATATCCGTCGGCCTTGCGTGTCGGTGGTGTATACTTCATACGATTGTATCAGTATTCCTAAATCAGGATGTAGATAACTCAGGTCATATTCGAGAAAGCCGCCATCGCTGCTCCAGTCGCAGGTAATTATTCTTTCGCTAACCAGCATGCTTGATTAGCCGCAGCTGAAAGAAATGCGGCCCTTCTAACCGCACGTGCTTCCGTAGCGCAAGCAATTGAGCCTGCTCTTGGGGATGAGCAGCCGTGAGGTCCCGGAGCTTTTCGCAGCGGCTGGCGATGCTGGCGGCCGCCCGCTTTCGACGGGCAGCCGCCAGGTCGGAAGCAGCAGGCTGATTTTCATCGATGGGAAGCATGGATTTTTGAAAAGTTGGGCAGTAATTTTTTTGATAACTTCAAATTGACAAAAGACGTTGCGATTGCGAATATAAGCCGCCGCCAGTTCCTGACTTTCACCCCCCGCCCAGCCGGGTGAGGTGGTCGGGCAGCTCGGGCAGCAGCAGGTTAAAGCTGGCAAAAAACAGGAACGACGACAGGCACATCAGCCAGAAGCCGGCGGTGTAGGGCCGGGTGGCGGGGCCAGCGGTGGTGGTAGCAGCGGGCATAGGGCCCCAAAGGTCGGCAGGTTTGGGCGGCGAAGGCGTGCGCGCAGGGCGCTATTTCCAGGCAATGGCCACGTCCCGGAACTCAACGCTGATGCTCCGGCCCGGGCTGGTCGTGTCGTAAACCGGGCACGAAAGAAGCTTGAAGGATTTGGTGCTGGATAGCACTTTGGGAATGATGAATACAGCCTTGATGGGTACACCCGTGGCTATGCCGTTCCTAATTCCGCCCGCGCCGATGTGGATGTCAAACGTTTTGTATTCCTCGCCTTGGCTGTCAACGGCTTTGACGTTATCAAACTGCAAGTCGCGGTTGGCCCCCGCATTCGTTAGCAAAAGCGTGACGGTTACGGTTTGGCTCTTGGCGTTGCCTTCGCACTTGGCGAGCGCGAAATCTACTTTCTGCACTGTTTGTCGTTGCGCCATTTGCGCTGGGGCCCCTGCGGGCATTGTTTGGGAGCCGCTAGTAGCCAGGGCCCGCTGGTGCTCGGGGTTAACTAATAAGCCTTTGCGCAGGTTTGCGTTTTCGAATTTAAGCTTGGCCACCTCTATCTTGAGCTTCTCACATTCATCGGCTGCTGGCGTTGCCTGGGCCGAGGCGGCCGAAGCCGAGAGGAGCAGCGCGAAGCCGCCAAGAGTAAGTTTTGCCGAGTTGTGCGTCATCAGTGAAGAGCAACGGTTAGAAAGTATAGTAAGATGTGCTTGCCAGCTTATCAGGCCTAATGGCCAGCACTGGTAGTACGGAAGCCGTGCTGGCGGCGCTGTAAAGTAGGCCCGATATGCCCACATTGCTTTGCCTGGGCAATACTCTTAAGTGGGCCCTGGGCGGGAGTTTGGCGCCGCGCGCTGGCCCGCCGTGCTACCTTCGCTGCCGCTGCGTCCAGGGCCCCTTCCCGCGCCCGCCACCTCCAACTTCCCCACGAAAATGCTTAGCAAGTACGTACTCCTCGCTTTATGCGGCCTGGGCCTGAGCGTCGCGCCCGCCGCCGTGCCCACTAAGAATCCTAACACTCTGCCCGCCATTGCTTTGCCCACTTACGGCCGCTACCGCCTCACCGAAGCCAAGCAGCTGGAGCTCATCAGCTCGGCGGTGCACTTCGGGTTCAGCTTCGAGGGTAGGCAGTGCGAAATATTTGCCTCCCTGCCGGGCGCTGCCGACCACAACTACCTGCAATACGAGCTGGACGGCGTGTACCAGCGCCGCCTGCGCATCGACGGCAGCTCGAAAGCTCCGCTGACCATTACGGCCCCCGGCCCGGGCCGGCACACGGTGTGGGTGTACAAGGCTACCGAGGCCCACACGGGCCCCATCTTCGTCCAGAAAATCACGGGCCAGCGCCTCAAGGCCCTGCGCGAGCCGGCCGCGCCGCTCATCGAGTTCATCGGCAACAGCATCACCTGCGGCGCGGCCATGGATGCCTCGGAAGTACCCTGCGGCACCGACGCCTACCACGACCAGCACAACGCCTACCAGGCCTACGGGCCCCGGGTGGCCCGCGCCCTGCACACGCGCTTCGTGCTGAGCAGCGTGAGCGGCATCGGCGCCTACCGCAACTGGAACAGCGACGGGCCCACCATGTCCCAGGTGTACGAAAAAACGGACTTCCAGGAAGCCAGCTCGCAGCGCTGGAACTTTAGCGTCTTCACGCCCCGGGTGGTCAGCATTGCACTGGGCACCAACGACTTCAGCAGCGGCGACGGCAAGCGCCCTCGCCTGCCCTTCGACAGCGCCCAGTTCGTGGGCCACTACCTTAATTTTGTGGGCCTGGTGAAATCGAAGTACCCCAGGGCCCAAATCGCCCTGCTTAGCAGCCCCATGGTAAACGGCCCAAACCGCACCAAGCTGCAAAACTGCCTAACGGCCATTAAAACCGGTACCGACGCTGCCCACCCCGCTGACCAGCCCGTGGCCCTGTACTTCTTCCAACCCATGCAGGCCCGCGGCTGCAGCGGCCACCCCAGTGTGGAAGATCACGCCATCTTGGCCAAAGAGCTGGAGCCTTTTTTTCGGCCCTTGGTGGCAGGCAAATAATTTGTAGTAGCCAGCCAGTAAGTGCGCTTTCCAAGTTATTAGCACAACCCTAATTACCGTGTCAAGCTGTTTTACAAGTAAATAGAATTAATATGTTTTTTATATATGGTATTTTGTATCAATAGCTTGTCTTCTCTTTAACATTTTGTAATCGCCTGTCCATTAATTAGATAATAAGGTTTTTTATTAGAGGGTTTAGTACGCATTGGTTCAACCATTTGTGTTGAACCTTATATTTGCTTATGCGTAAGATGCCCCCACTTATTGCTCTGTGGAGAGGCCCATTAATAACCTATCAACAATTATCAATGACTGGCTCAAAAAAATATAAATATCCCAATATAATGATAGCGAGCCAAAGTAAAAAACCAAGGAGATAATTATTTACGTACCAATTAGTAGAGGCATAGATGCCATTTACTAAGGTTGGGGCATGTTCCCCCTACTATTCTTGAAACTATATCATTCATAAAGATTGATACAAACATGAAATTAAGACTCTATACCGACCTCAGCCTTTTGAGTAAAGGTCAACCAGTTGAGTTACTAATGCCCTTTATCGGGGACTTTGAAGCGGGTGCCGAGTCGATTAGACACGGCAGATACGACGATTTTTTAAGCTCCGGGAAGTCGTTTTTGGAGCTAACAAGCATTGAGGAATGCGATGCCTGCCTACTGCCAATATTTTACGATGTAATTGGCGATCAGGCGAAATTTGAAAAGAGTATAAAAGGGTTCGTTGAGGAAGTAGAGCGGTCAGGCAAAAAGGTCCTGATTTTTGTTGGCCACGATGTGTTAGAAATTAATATTCCGGTTAAGAATGCGATTATATTCAACAGCGCGATAAGCAAGTCAAAACAAGCCAAGAACGTTTATCCCTGGCCGCATTTTTTCGAAGATTTTTTGGAAAGATACAAAGGCGGGGAGCTTGAAATACGCAATAAAGGCGCTAAACCGGTTGTTGGCTTTTGTGGCTACGCACCTCCCTTGAACATAAAAATGGGCAGGGAAAAAATAGTTGCCATTGCGAAGCTAATGGCTAACTACGCAGGGCTATTGCAAAAATATCCGGATAGAATCTCCCACTCGTACCGGGCAAGAGCAATAATAGGCTTGCAAAAAGCAACAACTATTATTCCTAATTTCAGACTAAAAAGCAACTTTGCTTTCGGCCCTAACGGCATGAATACGGGTAATACAGTTGAGAGCAACGAAGATTTTAGAAAGAAATTTGTTGAAAATATTATAGAAAGCGACTATACATTGTGTGTTCGTGGCTTAGGAAATAATTCGGTTCGTTTTTTTGAGACTTTGTGCTGCGGAAGAATTCCAGTATTTGTGAATACGGATAGCACACTGCCCTTTGATAACTTAATAGATTGGAAAAGCCTCTGCGTTTGGGTAGAGGAAAAAGATATAGATAGAATAGCGGAAGCGGTTGTTGAATTTCACAACAATATTTCGGAAAGTGATTTTATCGATTTACAAAAGAAACTTAGGGCAATCTGGGAAGAATACTTAACACCTACCGGATTTTTTAAGCGACTAAGTTTTTTCATTAATCAGGAATCCACTGTTCGCAGTGAAGCTTCGGCTGAGTAGGCGGATTATCCTATTAAGCGAAAAAGCCGCGCCAGCATGCTGGCGCGGCTTTTTTATAGCTATTCGTATGCAGTGAATTCAGCGCTTGAGCATAAAAGCCGCTTGCGTTATTTATTTCTGCACAAGTCAAACGCTTCCTGAGTGAAATTTAATGATAATTAGATTGCCAATTGCTAAATACTGCGGGTTGTGAATTTAATCTACAAGGGCCGCACATCGGTGAACGTGCCTTTGATGGTGCTTCTTTTATCGGATTTATCGCCTAAACGCGTCCCGTGAAACGTGCCGGAGTATCCTCCGCGTGGCGTCGAAGTGAGGGTGCCCCGCAGATGAGCACTATAATTGGTGCCAATCACCAAGGAGTTTTCTACGTAAGTGTAGGTAAGCGTTGTGGCCTTATAGCCTGAAATTGGGGCCCCAGCAGGTTTTGCGTAGCTAACAATAAAGGAGCCGTCGCCGGGGCGGGGAGAGCGCCCAACGATGATGGTAAGTACGTCGGTGCCATCGGGCCGTCCGCCCTCGTATCTGGCCCGGGTTGGTACTTGGGTGGTGTGGCCTTCGCGCTTGTACCGAGCAGTGCTCGGCTCACGTGTTAATAACTCTTGATTAGCCGAGCAGGATGCGAAAATGGATAAAAGTGCCAAAAAGCAGATGCAACGCTTGGGCGTAAACTTGTTTTTGCAAGGTATTGGTTTTGGTGCCATTAGATAGCTTTTATTGTTATTTATTGATCGTTCAGGGAAAGCGGAAACTTAAGCAGTGAACGATGAAGCTTTCAAGCTAAATGTTTTCGGCCTGGTGAGTGAATGGATTTAATTTGAGTTTTTAATATCTTGTACATTGTGGGGCAATATGGTCACCGTGACAAGGGGTGGGCAGTAGGCTTTGGCTATTTTGAGGGCTAAAGATGTTGATTTAAATAAGAAAATGCCTTGGGTGCAGCCTGCTAAATCCAAGAGCCTGGTGAAAATAGGAAATAAGGCGGGTTGCCCTGGTGGGCCTGGGCTGGGATATTGCTTGCTGCCTGCCAAAACGGCGGCCCGCGCCTTCCGGCCCCAACCTTGCCCGGGGCCCAGTAATGCTTGACTTTCTGAAAAATATCTCCGCCAAAAACCCCAACGGCGGCCGGGGCCCCGAGAAGCCTGCCGTGAGCGTGCGCGAGCGGGTGGGGGCCCTGCGCCACCTGCCAGCCTTCCTCCGGCTTATCTGGTACACCAGCCCGGCCCTCACGGTGGGCAACGTGCTGCTGCGCCTGCTGCGGGCCGCCCTCCCGCTGGCCATGCTCTACGTGGGCAAGCTCATCCTCGACGATGTGGTGCAGCTCACGCGGCTGCCCGCCGCCAGCCGGGCCCTAGGGCCCGTGGGGGCCCTGGTGGCCCTGGAGTTTGGCCTCGTGCTGCTGGCCGACGCCTCGGGCCGCGCCGTGGCCCTGCTCGACTCGCTGCTCGGCGACCTGTTCGCCAACGCCTCGTCCATCCGCCTAATGGAGCACGCCGCTGAACTAGACTTGGACCAGTTCGAGGACAGTGCCTTTTACGACAAGCTGGAGCGGGCCCGGCGCCAAACCCTGTCGCGCTCGGTGCTAATGAGCCAGGTGCTGGCCCAGGGCCAGGACGCCGTGACGCTCGTGCTGCTGGCCGCCGGGCTGGTGGCCTTCCAGCCTTGGCTGCTGGGGCTGCTGCTGCTGGCCGTGGTGCCGGCCTTCCTCGGCGAGAGCCACTTCAACGAGCGCAGCTACTCGCTGAGCCACTCCTGGACGCCCGAGCGCCGCGAGCTGGACTACCTGCGCCAGACCGGGGCCTCCGATGAAACGGCCAAAGAGGTGAAAATCTTTGGCCTCTCCGGTTTCCTGGTGGACCGCTTCCGCACGCTGTCCGATAAGTTTTACGCCCAGAACAAGGGCCTGGCGCTGCGGCGGGCGGGCTGGGGTACGGTGTTCGCGGCGGTGGGCGCGGCCGGCTACTACGGGGCCTACGTCTACATTTTGGCGCGGGCCGTGGCCGGGCAAATCTCCGTCGGGCAGCTTACCTTTCTGGCCGGCTCGTTTGCGCGGCTCCGGGGCCTACTCGAGGGCATTTTGAGCCGCTTCAGCTCGGTGGCCGACGGGGCCCTGTACTTGCAGGATTTCTTTGATTTCTTTGCCCTGCGGCCGAAAATCACGCGGCAGGCGGTGGGCGTCGAAACGGCCCGGCCGTTCCCGCGGCCCATTCAGCAGGGTTTTCAGTTTGAAAACGTCGGGTTCCAGTACAAAAACGGTACAAAATGGGCCATCCGCAACCTCTCGTTTGCGCTGCGGGCCGGCGAAAAGCTGGCGCTGGTGGGCGAGAACGGGGCCGGCAAAACCACCCTCGTCAAGCTCCTGGCCCGCCTCTACGACCCCGCGGAGGGCCGCATTCTGCTCGACGGCCACGACTTGCGCGAGTACGACCCTGCTGAGCTGCGCCAGGAAATCGGCGTCATCTTCCAAGATTTTGTGCGTTTCCAATTGCCGGCGGGCCAGAACCTGGCCGTGGGCCGCATCGACCAGCGCGACAACCAGCCCCGCATCGAAACCGCCGCCCACCAGAGCCTCGCCGACTCGGTGATTGCCAAGCTGCCCGGCGGCTACGACCAGATGATTGGCCGCCGCTTCAACGGCGGCGTGGACCTGAGCGGCGGCGAGTGGCAAAAAATTGCCCTCGGCCGCGCCTACATGCGCGACGCTCAGCTCCTGATTCTGGACGAGCCCACCGCCGCCCTCGACGCCCGCGCCGAGTTTGAGGTCTTCGAGCGTTTCAAGGAGCTGACGCAAGGCAAAACCGCCGTCCTCATCAGCCACCGCTTCAGCACCGTGCGCATGGCCGACCGCATCCTGGTCATCGAAAACGGCCAGTTTGTGGAAATCGGCTCCCACGAAGAATTGCTGGCCAAGGACGGCCGCTACGCCGAGCTATTTGCGCTGCAAGCGGCGGGGTATCGGTAGGGCCCTGGCCGAAACCGGTGCTGCTGCGTAGCTCCCAGCCACGGTTTTGGCGAAGAAAAACCGGCCGGCCCGCAACTAAAACGATGGTCCCTGGGGCCCCAAGTGCGGGGGTTAGTGGGCGCGGCGCGGCCGGCCGGGGCCCGAGGCTTCGCGGATAAAGCCAAAAGGGGCCCCCGGGGCCCCAAACCAGTGGCCAGCGCCCCGGGCGCACAACTATAGATAGCGTTTGCATTATGAATGCGTTACGCCTGCGGCGGCGCTTTGAAATTGGGCGAGGTTTTGTAACTTGGGAGTTCAATCTTCTTTCTCTCCCATTTGAAATGAAATTTACCCTTGCTTTTTGGCTGGGCTGCCTGTTGGCGGTCGGCTTGCTACCCGGCTGCATTGCCGCCCGCGAAGCCCGCGTAGAATCGGATTACAGCTACGGCGGTCGGTTTCGGCGCTACCGTTCCTACAACTTCATCACCGGTACGGGCCTGGCCGCCGACACCAGCCACCTGGGCGAAACCCTGCGCGACGCCATTAGGCAGCGCATGCGCAGCCAGGGCTACCGCCCAACGCGCGGCACCAACCGCCCCGATTTGCTGGTGAGCTTCCGCATTTTTGAGGGCGATATGCACTTCCACGGCTTCAACCAGGAGGAGCTGACGACGTGGGTGAAAAACAACGAGGCCGAGGAGGACGAAACCCCCGACGAGCAGCGCCACGTGTACCAGCCCGTGCGCCTGCTGCTGGCCGAGGGTACGCTGCTCGTCACCCTCATCGACGCCAAAACCAACCGCGCCGTCTGGAACGGCTACGCCTCGGGCGTGACCGTGCCCGAGGGCCTGCGCGGCGAGGTAGTGCTCGTGCGCTCGGTGCGCTCCATCTTCGACCGCTACCGCATCTTTACCGAGAACTACTTCCAGGGTGGCAACGTGGACGGCTCGGCCAACGGCGGCGGGGGAGAGGCCGACGGCGAAAAGCCGTAGCGTTTAGAAGCTGTCTGAGTTATTTAAGAATGGTCATGCAGAGCGCAGCGAAGCATCTTTTTAGCTTAACTAATTATGATCACTGGCGCGGGAAAGATGCTTCGCTGCGCTCTGCATGACCGTTTCAGGAGAGATTTCTGCTAACTCAAACAGCTTCTTAGGCATCGCCTGAGGCTGTTTAAAAAATAAGGCGCTTATAACAAGCGCCTTATTTTTTAAACAGCTCTTGAGAGCCAGCCACCGGGGGGGGCTTCCGCACTGCCGTTAGCTTCGCGGCTGCGCTCCCGGCGATTTCCGCGGGCGTGTAGCCGCTGCTGGGGCCCGGCTCACGTGCCCGCCGCCAAAATCCTTGCTATTGTCTTCCCGTAACCCCGCTTAGCTATGCCGCCCCGCCCTTACATTCTGGCCGAAACCACTTGGCAGCACGTGAGAGACGCCGCTTATGAAGTAGTGGTACTGCCCTGGGGGGCCACCGAGGCGCACAACTACCACCTGCCCTACGCTACCGATAATATTCAATGCGACTACATTGCCGCCGAGTCCGCGCGCCAGGCCTGGGAGGCGGGGGCCAAAGTGGTGGTTTTGCCCACTATTCCGTTTGGTGTGAACACCGGCCAGCTCGACATTGCGCTTGATATTAACTTGAACCCCAGCACCCAGCTGGCTATTCTGCGCGACGTAGTGCGGGTGCTGGCCCGCCAGGGCATTCCCAAGCTGCTGGTGCTCAACGGCCACGGCGGCAACGACTTCCGCCAGCACTTGCGCGAGTTACAGGCCGAGTTTCCCGCCGTTTTTCTGTGCACCATCAACTGGTTCCGAACCGTGGACCGCAGCCAGTTTTTTAGGGCCCCCGGCGACCACGCCGACGCCCTCGAAACCAGCGCCATGCTGCACATTGCGCCGGCCCTGGTGCGCCCCTTGGCGGAGGCTGGCGCGGGGCACGCCCGGCCGTTCCGCATCGCGGCCTTCCGGCAGGGCTGGGCGTGGGCGCAGCGCGACTGGGCCCAGGTAACCGCCGATACCGGCGCCGGCGACCCCGCCGAAGCCACCGCCGAAAAAGGGGCCGCGCTGCTGGCGGCGTCCACCCGCGCCATCGGCCAATTTCTGGTAGAGTTAGCCGCGGCCGACCCGCGCGATATGTACGAATAGGGCCCCGGCCGGCCGGCGAGCAGGGCCCCCAGCGGGGAAAAACTGGGCTACAGCTTCATCGTGGCCGGCAAGCTGGCCGACGAAATGCTGCCGTTATTGCAAGCGCGGCCGCCCAATGCGCCGGCCGCCGAAATTCAACTTGCCGCGGGCGAACAGGCTAAACCACGCGCCTGCGCCCCAAAAAACTACGTACCCCATGAGCCAGGTAACCACCCACATCATCGACACCACCCGCGGCGAGCCCGCCGCCGACGTAACCGTGGCGCTGCTCGGCCAAGATGGCAGCGACTGGCCCGAGCTGGCCCGCGGCACCACCAACGCCGACGGCCACCTGACCGACTTGCTGCCCCTCGGCACCGTGCTGCCGCCCGGCGTGTACAAGCTGAAATTCTACACCCTCGAGTACTTCACCAAGCACGGCCGCGCCTACTTCTACCCCTTGGTAGAAATCTGCTTTGTTGTGGCCGACGAGCCCTACTACCACGTGCCGCTGCTGCTCAACCCCTTCGGCTACAGTACCTACCGCGGATAATGAGTAGGTTATAAAAGAGCGGGGCCCTGCTCGACCAGCTCGGCGTGGCCAACTCGGCCTTCCAAAAACCTGCTTCGGCGGCCGGCCCGCCCGTGCCCATCGGCCTCGCGGCTGAAGTAACCGAAACCTGCTCGTGCTACCGCCTGCTCAGAGGGCCGCGGCCGCAAGGTCCGGGGCTGGGCGTATGGATAAGGGCTAAGAATTGTACATAATTCGGGCAATTGCTGCCCCGGGCCCCTGCCAGCAGCCGCTGCCCACGAGTGCCCGCAAAGGGTGCCGGTAGGGGCTTTATTATTGACAGCCAATAATATATTGATTGCGAAACACGGTGAATTCATGCAATATTCATGCATAATAAACACATTATGAAGTAGTTAATTATTAACACTGAGGCTATCCGGCGCGTAGAAAAAGGGGGGTGACAAACACTTTTCAACCCTCATCTTTTTTCTTATGACCTTCAGCGACTCCTTTGTGCCCACGGCGGGCGAGGTAGGCATGGTGCCCATGCTCACGTACTTTTTCATGACGTTCGCGGCCTACTGCTTTTTGGGCAACGTGTTCTTCAGCCTGCTCACCAACCAGAGTGTGGCCCCCGAGCACCGTATTTCGCGGGCCTACGGCGGGGTTATCGCCATCGTGGCGGGGGTGTCGTACTTGCTCATCACGCGGTTCTACCACGGGATGCTGCAAGACCTTAGCCACTTAGAGTCGCCCGAGGCGCGGGCGGCCCTCATCCGGCACAGCTACCAGGCCATCGGCCAGTACCGCTATATGGACTGGGCCGTGACCACGCCGCTGCTGCTGCTGAAGGCCTCTTCCATGCTGCGCATCAAGTACAGCGAGGCGGTCGGGGCCATCACGGTGATGCTGCTGGCCGACTTTTTTATGGTGGTGACGGGCTACATCGGTGAGCAGCAGCTCACAGCGGCCGGTGAGATTATTGTGAGCGGCAAGCTGCTGTGGGGCGCCGTTTCGACGGTGGGCTACGTGGTGGCCGTTGTGGCGCTATACGGGCTGTACAAGAAGTTCGCGGCGCGTGGCAACGATACTGAGCGCTGGGGCTTTAAGTTCATCGGTATCACCACCGTGACCACCTGGGGCGTGTACCCGCTGGGCTACATGCTGACGATGACGAGCATCGACCTCAACTACATCCACATTGCGTTCAGCATCTTCGATGTGTTCAATAAAGTGGGTATTTCGGTGGTGGCCTATCTGGTGGGCAAGCGCCTGCTCGACGAGCGCCTCGACGAAAAGAAAGTGCTTGATGGCTACGCCACGGCCTAGTTGGGCCCCGGCCCGGCCCCAGCACTACTCCTACGGGGTGGTGCTGGTGGTCGGGCTGCTGGGCTGGCTGCTGCCCGGCTGGGCGGGTTGGGTGCTGGGGCCGGCGCTGCTGCTGGGGCTGGTGCTGCTGGGCGTGGCCCACGACGCCTGCGACCAATACGTGGTGCCGGCCACCCACCCCGCGCTGACCCGCGACCATGCGCTACTGGACGGTTTTTTTGAGCGGCTACCTGGGGCTGGCGGCGGCGGCGGGGCTGCTGTGGTGGTGGCAGCCGGCGCTGGCACTGGTGTTTTTCTTCGGCCTTTCGGCCTGGCACTAGAGCTCGGGCGATGCCCCGGTGGCGGCCCGCTACCGGGCGCAGTGGCTGGCGCACAGCGTATTGCGCGGCGGCCTCGTCTTCGCAGTGCTGCTCTGGTTTTGGCCCGCTGAAACGCGCGCCCTCTCCAACGGCCTGCTGGCCCTGGCCGGGGCCGCCCCGGTGAGCGCGGGGGCCCTGGGGGCGGTGGCGCACGGGCTGGGGCCCCTGGTGCTGGCCGGCCACGCACTGCTGTGGGCCAGCTACTGCCTGACGCGGCAAGCTTCCCTGGCCCTGGCCGATGGGCTGGAAGTACTGTTGCTCGGCTTCTTGCTGGTGGCGCTGCCGCCGGTGCTGTCGGCGGGCGTGTACTTTGTGTTCTGGCACAGCTTGCAGTACGTGCTGCGCACGAACGCGCTCATGAGCCGGCCTTTACCGGTGGGCTGCCCGGGCTGGGGGCCCAGTTGGGCTTCTTTTTGCGGCGCTTGGCCCCGCTGCTGGCCATCAGCGTAGAGGCCCTGGCGGTGCTGTATTGGGCTGGCCTGGGCCCGGATGGCGAGCGGGCCTGCGCTCATCGGCCTGGCGCTGCTGGTGGCCTCCATCGTCACGCTGCCCCACGCGCTCCTTGTGACGCTGGGCCTGGACGCAGCCCGCTGGCGTCGCCGCTGAGCACAGGGGCTTCAGTGGTTGCTGCGCCGGCCTTATTAGTTAATAATCGGCTGTTAATAAGTTGGTTGAGCTAATACCGCATGCGACTCTCGTGTTGCTCCCAGACGCGGAAGCTGGCCAGGGCCTCGGTGCGTAGCAGGGGCTGCATCGGGATGCTGCGCTCGGCCAGGGGCTTCTCGATTTCTTCGTAGATGAACTGGTCGTCGAAGCCCACGGCGGCGGCATCGGCCTTGGTGCTGCCGAAAAACACCCGCGCCGGCCGGGCCCAATAAATGGCCCCCAGGCACATGGGGCACGGCTCGCAGCTGGTGTACAGGTCGCAGCCGTCGAGCTGGAACGTGCCCAGCACCTGGCACGCCTTGCGGATGGCGTCGACCTCGGCGTGGCAGGTGGGGTCGTGGGTGGTGGTGACTTGGTTGAAGCCGCGGGCAATGATTTGCCCGTCCTTCACCACCACGGCCCCGAACGGCCCACCGAAGCCGGCCTGCATTTTTTCGATGGAAAGGCGAATGGCTTCGCGCATGAACTCGGGGTTAGGGGTATCCATAGCAGAAGAGCAGGAATCAGAATAAAATGCGGCGGGGCAGAAAAGTAAAAATAAGGAGGCCCGGCGCTAAGACAAGCGCCGGGCCCCGGGTTATTGTTCCTGAATACGCCTTAGCGCCGCATACCCGCCGTGGGAATGCGCAGCTGGAAGCCCAGCGAGGGCACCACCGTGACGCCGCTGAGCGAGGTGCTGGCCCCGTTTAGCAGGGCGTATTCGCCGTAGTTTTGGTAGAACACCGACACGGCCGGGATGACGTAGAAGTAGCGGTAGCCGAGCTTGAGGTTGAAGAAGCCACCGAACGACGAGAAGTTGCGGCTGGTGGTGGGCAACGCACTGATAGGTATGTTGTTGGAGCCGTACACTTTGGTGGGCGCGAAGCCGTACGTGACCCAGCTGTGGGCGTACACCACGCCGTAGCTGATGGCCCCAATCTCCTCTTCGGGCCCGAACGACTGACTGAAAATGACCGGGATGAGCAGGTCGTTGCGGCTGGCGCGCAGGTTCAGCAGCGAGTTGATGTCGGACAGGAACGGCAACGAGGGCAGCTTGGCGCGCTGGGTGGCAAACTGCAAGCCGACGCTGGCGTAGGTCGTGCCGCCGGCAGCCCCTTGCCCGGGGTTCTCGACCGAGCCCACGGGGCCCAAAAACTGGTACTGCGCATCGAACACGTGCGAGCCGAAGGCGTATTTGTAGCCCGCGTCGAGGCGGGGCACGATGCCGTAGCGGATGCTGATGTCGGCGGTGGGCTGCACCGGGTCGAGGATGTAGGCCAGGGCGGCGGCCTGCAGGTTTTTTACCGAGCCGCCATAGCCCACGGTGTCCTTGCCCGTGGCCTGGCTGGCGGCATCTTTCAGGGCCGACGTGGCCTTGGACAGGGGGGCGGAGGCAATGTTGAAGCCTTGGTTGTAGGCCACCCGGAACTCGCCCTGGGGCGTGACCTTGCCGGTGGCCACAATGGCGCGCGGGGCCGAGCACGAGGCGGCCAGCAAGCCGGCCAGGGCCGCCAATAGCAGGCGGGAGGGGAGGAGTATTCGCGTTTTCATACAGCAAAAAAAAGGGATTGGGAGCCGTAAAACGAAAACCGGGCCGAAATTGGGGCCCCGGGGCTCCGTGCGCATCTTTGCGGCTTCCCCCGCAAAACTTTCGTTCATGAACATTCTCTATGGTGTGCCCGGCGAGGGCCTGGGCCACGCCACCCGCAGCAAAGTGGTGATGGCCCACCTGCTGGCCCAGGGCCACGACGTGCGGGCCGTGAGCAGCAGCCGCGCCTTCCACGTGCTCGACGTCGCGTTTCCCGGCCGGGTGCTCGAAATCCGGGGCTTCCACCTGGCCTATAAAGGGCTGGCGGTGAGCAAGTCGCGCACGTCGGCCTTGATCCTGCGCACAGCCCCGGCGAGCTTGCAGCAAAACTTCCGGCAGTACCAGCAGCTGCTGCACGACTTCCGGCCCGACGTGGTGGTGTCCGACTTCGAGTCGTTCAGCTACTTCTACGCCAAGGCCCACGGCCTGCCGGTGGTCAGTATTGATAACATGCAGATTATCAGCCGCACCCGGCTCGACGTGGCCGTGCCGCCCCCGGAACGCGGCAACTACCAGTTGGCCAAAAACATTGTGCGGCTGAAGGTGCCGCGCAGCCGGTACTACTTTGTGGCCACGTTCTTCACGCCGCTGGTGAGCAAGGCGCGCACCACGCTGGTGCCGCCCATTATTCGGCCCGAAATCCTGGCCGCCCGGCCTACCGCGGGGGCCCACATTTTGGTGTACCAGTCGGCCACCACGCAGCACGATTTAGTAGCCTTGCTCCAGCAAATTCCCGAGCAGGAATTCCGCGTGTACGGCTTTAATAAAGAGGAAAGCCACGGCAACGTGCAGCTCAAGGCCTTCAGCGAGGCCGGTTTTATTGCCGATTTGGCCAGCAGCCGCGCCATCATCACGAACGGCGGCTTTTCGCTGATTTCGGAGGCCGTGTTTCTGCACAAGCCCATTTGCGCGGTGCCCATTCCGGCGCAGTTCGAGCAGTGGCTAAATGCCGCCGAGGTGGAAAAGCTGGGCTACGGCCGCCACTTCGGGGCCATTACGGCCGACAACATTCGCGCCTTCGTGGGTGGGTTGCCGGCCTTCTCGGGGGCCCTGGCTGGCTACGCGCAGGATGGCAACGCCGTGCTGTTTGCCAACCTCGACGCCTGCCTGGTTGGGCTCGCCGCTGCGGCGCCGGGCGAGTAAGTGGTCAGGTATTCGTGGTCAGTTATCAGCCGCTTGCCGATAACTGGCCATCGAATGGCTGCCTAAAATTGCTTTTTTGTTGCGTTTAATAACCTGTTTCGCATGACGTTACTTCTTTCGCGCCGCTGGGCCCTGGTGCCCGCCCTGCTGCTGCTAGCCGCCTGCGCCCGCACCCCGCGGCCCAGCGCCGGGGCCCTGGCGCCCAACAAATACGCCGATGCCACGCTGCGCGAAATTGGCACGGCCCAAGACGAGCGCAACGCCGCCGCCCTGCTGCCTTTCCTGACGAACGCCAACCCCCACGTACCGCCGCGAAGCC
>NZ_MDZA01000435.1 GCF_001816125.1 Hymenobacter coccineus
CAGCGCGTCTTCGCCACCCACGCCGGCCGCTATGGCCAGCGTCGGCTGCGCGCTCAACTGCGGCGCGAAGGCCACGCGGTGGGCCGCCAGCGTTTGCGCAGCTGGCTCAGTGCCAGCGGCTTACGCGCCATCTGCACCCGCGCCAGTTCCCGGCCCCCACGCACTACCCAGGCCGACCCGCAGGCCGTGGCGGCCGCTAATAAGCTCGCCACCTGGCCCGCGGCGACGGCTCCTAACCAAATCTGGGTCGGCGACATCACCTACTTAGCTTTGGCCACCGGGCACTGGGCGTACCTGGCCTGCTGGCGCGATGCCTTCTCCCGGCGGGTGGTGGGCTGGCACGTGAGCGAGTCACTGCCTACCGACTTGATTCTGACCGCCTTTAAGCGGGCCGTGGCCGTCTGCCAGCCCCTGCCTGGCCTACTCGTGCACGCCGACCGCGGCAGCCAGTACACCAGCGACGCCTTTACCACCTTACTCGACCGCACCCAGGCGATTGCCAGCCTGAGTCGGCCCGGTAATCCCTATGATAACGCCCTGGCCGAGAGCGGCTGGAGCACGCTCAAAACGGAGCTACTGCCCCGAGGGTCCTGCTTTGCGGACCTGGAAGAGGCCCGCTTAGAACTGGCCGAATACCTCGACCACTACGACAATACCCAGCGCTTGCACTCTGCGCTAGGTTACTGCACCCCGCTCGAAATCGAACTCCACTACCTTTTCAATCTACCTTAGCTCTGTGTCCGTTTAAACCCGACCACCTCAATTGTTCCGTAGAAGAAATTGATAAATCCGTTCTTAGTAGAGAAACTACCAGTTCCTGCCGAAGAACCTATAATTGCCCTAACCATAGCCTCTCCTCTTAGGTCAAAGTAGTAATGCTTTTTGGAGTTCTCTGAATGGAGGCGTTTTTAAAAGGACAGGTGGAAACCAGCAAACGCTCCTTATGCCGGTCAAACTTGGCCGTAAGCGGTCTGCCTCCAAGCTGTCGGGATGCCTACGCTACCCCCACTTGCTGCTTCAGCCGCTTGAGGCAGCGGCGCCACCGCCGGCGACTTACCCTCGCACTGCGCTAAAGCGCGGCCTTCGCCAGCGGTGCTTACTGGCTCCCCTAAGAATTTGCCTGATACTAGTAAAGACGGAGCGAAAAATGGTTTTCAACTTAGTACCGATAATGAAGGTTTTTCCATCGGCTACGGTCTAGGATAGATTCGAACGGAGTAAGCTAGCAGTCACAATCCCAATTTTTGGGCGGCATTGTGCTGGCGCACGTTGTCGAGGCGGGTGTAGCGGCGAATCATCTCTGAGGTCTTATGCTTGGTCTGGTTCATGACCTCCGAGTCATCCGCTCCGGCCAGCTTGGCCACGGTGACAAACGAGGCCCGCAGCGAGTGGGCCGAATATTTGGGGCCCAGGTAGCGTTGCACGATCAAATTGAGGTGCTTATCCGTCAGCCTACGTTCCGTGAGTCGTTCCCCTTTGCGAAAGGACACAAACACTGGCCCAGTATCCCGGTCCAGCCGCTTCACCCACGCCTCCAAGGTGCGGATGGGGCAGAGCTTGAAGTCCGGGGAATAGAAGATAGCCTTTTCTTCGGCCGCCCCCAGCTGGTTGGTTTTGCTCTTGGCCAGGTTGACGACCAGCCCTTCCTCCGAAAAGGCCAGGTCCTCCACGTTCAGCGCGGCCAGCTCCGAGCGGCGAAAGGCCCCCGTGAAGCCCAGCAGCAGGATCACCCGGTCCCGCAGCCCAGCCAGGGTTTTGCCGTCGATGCCTTTCACCGTGCGCTTAAAATTGGCCAGTGTGAAGGCGGGGGCCTGTTTTTGCCGCACACCCTTGAGCCGGGCAATGCCCTCCATCAATACCTTAAACTTCTTGTCGTCCGTGGGCGAGTCCGCGCCCCGCAGCGCGTGGGCCTTGGCCACGGCCGCGCAGTGGCGCTGGATGGTGGAGACCTTTTTGCCGGTTTCGGCCAGGTGGGTCACGAAGCCCGCGAGTGTGTCCACGGACGCCGGCAGCGGGTCCAGGCCGTGCGCGGCGCACCAGGCGCCGAAGCGTTTCAAGTCGCCGGCGTAGGCCTTGGCCGTGTTGGCCGCGCCGCTGAGCCCGGCCTCGACGTACCGACTCGTGTGCACGGCCAGGTCGGCCAGGGCCCCGGAGGAGTTGATCGGAATTGAGAGCGAGACCTCATTTTCCATGTAGCCTATATATAAATGAGTAAAACGCGAATTTTAGAAGGCAAAATCAAAAGTAGCGATAAGGTCCGATAAGTAAACATTATCGGACCTTATTGTAGCGTCCTAGCGCGTTGGACGGGAGGCACTCATTGAGTGGGCCGCGCGCCGCAAGCTTTTCCCCGCAGTTCGTCGTATGTCTGGGGGTCCGCTCCTTTTTCGCCTCGCCGCCTGCCCATGGGCCTGCTCCACACCACCGCCGCCGACTTGCCGCACTTCGTGCTGGCCCACGCCAAAGTCATGGCCATGGTCGTTCGCGCGGAGAGCGCGGCCGGCGCGCGGCTGCGCCCCGTGTTCGAACAGTTTGCCACCAACCGCGCCTACGCCGGCATCACGTTCGTGTGGCTGCCCGCGGCCGACGCCGCCCCGGCCGGTCCCTTGCTGACGGCCCCGTTCTTTTGCACCTTTGCCCAGGGGCAACTGGTGTACAGCGACACGCTCACCACGGAGCAGCAGGTGCGCGGGGTGCTCCACGCGCTGCACGCCCACGGGTAAGCGCCGCGCCGCGGCACGGGTGGCTGAGCCAGCCACGGCTAACGGCCCCGCGCGGATCAGAACGATTCGTAAACCTTATCAGGCCTTACACAAGATGAGGTGTACCGTCGGTAGGGTATCATTTGTAAGAGTTATGATACCTAAACTTGGCCTTGCCGCGATAGAAGCAGCGCGGTTCGTAGGACGCTACCTGATGCAAGGTGTAGCCCGCTGGTGCTTTCTTAATCTAACCGGTAGCCGTACCTAGCTGTGGTCGTTGTTTAGCGCCAGCGATTCGTACTTATTTCGTGGCTTACGAACCGGCCTCTTTTCTGAGTTAGCCTACTCGGTGCAGCCGGCTCCGCCGCTAACATGATAGGGGTTCTGGTCTGCGGCCCGTGCCGACGTAGCGAAAGCGGATGCTGGAATGCGAATCCCCTTCATTCCTGTCTTCCCCAGGCGCGGGCGAGTCCTGCGCAACAGGAGTGGTACGCCAATCCGTTCTAGGCTGCCACCCCACTTTCCAACAGGCTAAACGTGCGGGCAACAGGGTCCATTTCGGCCAGTACGCCGTACGGCAGCGTGAACACCGGACTGGTGTGACCAAAGTCCATTTCCGTCACCACGGGCAGGTCCGACAGGCCCTCCTCCCCCAGAACTTTGCGTAACTCCGCATTATACTCCTGGGCGTAGACATTGTTATCCGGTCGGCCCAGCAGGATGCCTTTCGCCGCGTGCAGGATGCCTTGCTGGGCGTAGTTGCGGAGCCACCAGCGAAAATAGTCGGGTTCGGGCCGGACCTCGGACGTTTCAAAAAAGAGAATCGTATCCGCCCACTGGTCGGGTGCGGGCCAAAAGGCGGTGCCTTTCAACGATTCCAGCGCTTCCAGGCACCCACCGAGCAAGCGGCCCTGGACTCGGCTCGTGCCTTGCAGAAAATTCCACCCCGCACTGGGTACGAGGGCGCGGGGGGTGTCCTGCAAGGCGCTGTCCGACCAATCCAACAGTTCCGAGGTCCAGCCCGCCCCGTTGGGCAAGACTTCGCCCACGGCGGTCGGGGAAAACAGCGTGCGCTGGAGGTCGGCGATTTGGTAGGGCAACATGCCCCCGTTTTCGGCAAAGCCCACCAGCAACGACGTGCCGTAAAAGGAGGTAAGCCCCGCTTTCCAACACAGCAGATGCGTGATGGTGCTGTCAGAAAAGCCCAGAAATATTTTGGGGTTTTGCTGGATGATACCCAGGTCCACGTAGCGCAAGACGCGGCAGCTGTCGTCGCCCCCGATGGCCGAGATAACCGCTTTGATGGAAGGGTCGGCGAAGGCCTCCATCAAATCCTGCGCGCGGGCGCGGGGGTTATCGTAGAGCCACTGGGCGGGTTTCAAGGCATGGGTAGTTTCCACTACTTCCAGCCCGAAAGTGGCTTGCAGCTGCTGTTTGCCTTGTTCGTAGCGGGCGGGGAGTTCGCCCGCCCCGCCCCAGGAAAGCGAAATAACGGCGACTTTATCGCCGGGCTGTAAGGCTTTTGGCTTGACTAAGGGCATGGACGCTGCGCGGTACTGGGTAACGAACGGAACGGGTTCTAGCAGCAAGTATACCAGCTAGTTCCCCCTGCACAACGCGTGCCCGGGATAGGCCGGTTTGGGTCAGCGTGTTGGATAAACGGGTAAGCCGGCTGTCGCAGTGGCCGCCAGGAGTTCATAACCTTTACTAATTGTGCTTTCAATCAACGTTATAAGCTCGGCTAGAATACACAATAGCGAGTGAAGTAACCGTTGATTGTGCAGGTTTAATTAGTTAAAGCTTTATTATCAACTCGTTGATAAAGAGTTGCTGCCGGTCGAAATTGGCGGCAAATCGCTGCCCCAAGAAATTCTTCGAATAAGTGACCACTCCTTGGTAGCGTTGCTGCCCATTAACTACGACCCGAATAGGCTGCGTCAGGTCAACCATGACGGGCGAGATGTAGAGCGTTAGTTCATCCACCAAGGAGGTTTCTACCGTGTAGGTGTTATTAAAACAAGTAGCCCGCACCTGCCCATCTTTTTCTCCGTTGCGATATCGACTTGCTTCTCCCACCATATTCACCACCCGAATACTATCAACCTGGTGCGTGGCAGCTGGCGCTTTCGTGCTGGACATGCGGCATTGCACCCAGTCGAGGCCGGGGAGGTCACTACTATTATAGCCCTTCGCATAGGTCACGCGGGTCGGGAAGGGATTGCGACTGACTACAGTTAAATGCGCAAATAAGGCGGGCAAGACCTCTTGCTGATAAGGCGCGTAATAATGAGTACGGGCGGGGAGTCGGCGCACCTGCCAGTCAGCGCCAAAGTGGCGGGCCTGTTCGGCGTAGGCGAGTACACTCGCTGGGCTGATAAGTTCGTCGGCTTGCGCAATGAAGGCCAGCAAGGGCCGAGCGGCTAGATTCAGAAATTGGGGCCGGCTGGCCAGTCCCCCATTGATGGCGTAGAAGCCCGCAAAAGCAGAGGGGGTTAAACTAGCCACATTGAACACGGTCTTGCCGCCATCCGAGAAGCCACTTAAGTAGACGCGGTTGTCATCAATGTTCAAGACGCGCTTGGTCTGGGCAATCATTTGCTGCAGGTGCTGATAGCCGTAATTCCCATAAATCGCTAAGTCTTGGCGTAAACAGGGAAATAGCTCAATAGTGTTTTGCTCGTCTAAATAGCGAAAGGTGGGATTGTCGAGCACGATTTCCTTCGCGTAATTTGCTGGTAACTGCTTACGATTCAGCCAGCCACCCTTATAATAGACTAGTAATTTGGTCGGTAATCGGTGGTCATAATGCTGCGGCACATATACCAGATAGGGCACGGTATGGGTTGAATCCAGTTTCACCTCGTAGCGACAGATAATGCCCGTGCGGCGCGGCTTGGGATAGTGCTGCCAGCTACGCAGCAAACGGTAGAGACTGTCACCCGTTACCTGCGCATCCCCGCTCCATTGGGTGAGCTGCGCTAGCTCGGGCACAGCGAGACCGTGTTGCTGCGGGTGCAATAACCGTAAAAAGTCGGCGTCTGAGGTGCTAGTAGCTAGCTTCACCCATCGCGCAGTTTGACCACAACCAGGTCCCGGCTGCCAACTGATCAGGAGAGTAATGAGCCAGAACCAGGGGGGAGTAGAAAATCGGAGTTTCATGCTGAAAGCGGATAAGCAAGTGGGTGGACTTCAGAGCGTAAACTTCCTAAAAGATTAGAACCACAGTTGAAATGCACTGCCCGCCCCCTCCACAGAATGAACCTGAATGCTGCCCTGGTGCAACTGCATGATTTGCTTGGCCAGGCTCAGCCCAATCCCGGAGCCGTTGGGGTGGGTAGTGAAAAAAGGAATAAAGATGCTGTCCAGCACATCGGCGGGGATGCCACTCCCGTTGTCTTTCACCTCGATAATCACCCGCTCTTGTTCATCGGACCAGGCCTGCAGGCTAATGCGGGAGTTGAGGGTGTACGTGAGTGCCTGCGCCGCATTGAGCACCAAATTGATGAGTACTTGCTCCAGTAAGTGGCCGTCGGCGTGCAGGGTGAGATGCGCGGGCCGGACGCTAAGAGTAACCTCAATGCCTTGCGCGGCCAGTTGCTCCGCCAGTAGCTGCCGGGTGGCCTGGAGCAATTCCTGCACATAAAGGGTCGTGCGTTGCGGCGAGGCCAGGGTGCTAAAGTCCCGGTAAACTTGGGCGAAGCGCAGCAGCCCTTCGCTGCGCTGCTGGATGATGCGAATGCCGGTACCTACATCGTCGAGCAACTCACCGGAGGCCTCCTGCTGCTGAGCGCGCTGCACATGGCGGCCCAACGAATCGGCCAGCGAAGCAATGGGGGCGACCGAGTTCATGATTTCGTGCGTCATAACCCGGAGCAGTTGCTGCCAGGCGGCGGTCTCGGTGTCGGCCAGGGCCTGGCTCACGTTCTTAAAGGCCAAGAGAGTAAAGGCTTCGCCTCGCAGCTTGAACTGCGTGGCTGACACGAGCAGCTGCACCGTTTGAAGGCCCACCGTCAGCTTCACCACCGCGGGCTGGCCGGGCACCGCCCGGCAGATGGCCTCGTACAAGACCGGCTGGCGGGTTTGAAGCGCCCGCATGTTTTTCAGGTACGGCAGGTGCAGCGTCTGCTTAAACGCCTCGTTCACCCAGGTCACGGTGCCCGCCGCGTCGTAGGACACGATGCCGGTATCGAGCAGGGCCAGGATGGTTTGCAGGTACTGAAACTGCCCTTCCCGTTCAGCCCGCAGTTCCCGAAACGTGGCGTTGACCTGGTTAAAGGCCGCGTGCAAGGGCCTCAGCGATGCCGGGCCGGCCTGCGTCGGGTACTGCCGCGAAAAATCCCGGTACTGGAGGGCCAGGGTAAAATCGGCCAGGGCCTGCTGCTCGCGCGTCAAATAGCGGGTCAGGTCCAGGACCAGTATTATCAGCAGCACTAGGGTCCCCAGAGCTAGCCCATAGGCGTGGTGTTGCGCGGCATACCCGCCCCCACCCAAAGCGGCCACCAGCAGTACTAAGCGTCCCAGCAGGCGAAAATCCAGGCTATTACATATCATGCTTATCGAGCCGGCGGTAGAGGGCAGTGCGGGTGAGGCCTAGTTCCTTGGCCGCTTTGGTAAGGTTGCCTTGGTGGCGCGCAATGGCCTGCTGGATGGTGGCTTTTTCTACTTCCAGCAACGGTAGCGGGTGCTCAACTGCGGTTGTAGCTGGCGCTGCCACCGCAGAAGCCGCCGTCGATTCGGGGTTACGAAACGAGAAATCGGCCGGAAGCAGCGCGGGGCCGGCCCCCAGAATAACGGCCCGCTCCACGGCGTGTTGCAGTTCCCGCACGTTGCCGGGCCAGGGGTGCTCGTGGAGCTTGCGCAGCGCAGCGGGCGCAAACTCTGGGGTGGGGCGTTGGTTGCGGGCGGCGGACACCTGCGCGAAGTGCTGGGCCAGCAGTTGCACATCGTTGTCCCGTTCGCGTAGGGGCGGCAGCGTGATTTCGACCGTGTTGAGGCGGTACATCAAGTCCTGACGAAAGGAGCCGCGGGCCACCAGGGCGTGCAACGGGGCATTGGTGGCCGACAACAGCCGGATATCCACCGGAATGGGCACGTTGCTTCCTACGGGCACCACCTGGCGGTTTTGCAGGGCCGTGAGGAGCTTAGCTTGCTGCGGCAGGCCAATGTTACCAATCTCATCCAAAAACAACGTGCCCCCGGTGGCCGCCTCGAACCGGCCCATTCGGCTGGCCTGGGCATCCGTGAACGCGCCTTTGGTGTGCCCGAATAGCTCGCTTTCAAACAACCCCTCGCTGAGCGCGGCCACGTCGGCGGCCACGAAGGGCCGGGCAGCACGGCGCGACTGCTCGTGCAGGGACTTGGCGACCAATTCTTTGCCGGTACCGTTCTCACCCAATAGCAGCACGTTGGCTTCGGTTGGGGCAACCTTTTCAATAATAGCGCGCACTTCCTGCATGGCGGCTGACTCTCCGAGTAGAGCAGTAGTGGCGGCCGGCCCAGATGGCTTTTTCGGGCCTACCCCACTTTTGTTGCCGGGTTTAGGTTGGAGAGCGGCGGCCAGCGTTTGCAGCAGCTGGTCGTTGTGCCAGGGCTTGAGCAGGAAATCGGTGGCGCCGGCTTTAAGAGCGCGCACCGCCGTGCGCACGTCGCCGTAAGCCGTCAGCAGAATAACGGCCGTGGAAAGGTCGTGCTCCCGGATGCGGTCCAGCCAGTAGAAGCCCTCGTTGCCCGTCGCTTGGCCGCTGCGGTAGTTCATGTCGAGCAGCACGGCGTCGAAGGGCTGCTGGCGAAGCAGCGAGAGCAGCAGTTCCGGGTTTTTCTCCGTTGCGACTTCCCGCACCTCGCTTTTGAGCAGCAGCTTGAGCGCGAACAGCACATCGGGCTCGTCGTCTACCACCAGGATGCGGGCGTGCTTGAGAATCATGAAAAAAGGCTGGGTAAAACGTAAAAATCGGGGTTCGCTGGCACCCGTGCCAACTTAGACCACATAAACCGTGCAGGCTTCTGAAAATACTGAATTTGAGCTGGCTAGGCCGTTTTCTGCCTGTCAAAGGAGTTGAATTGTATCAGAACCGAACGGTCAAGTGTATCAAAACCGGACGCTTGGCGGCAGCCAGTAAGCAAGGCGTAGCTGCATACTTCTGATTAGCAATAATTTGTGAGTAAGGCACCGTTCTTGGCTCCCCCAGTCAATAGCTTTTTGCGGCTAGTGCCTGCGCCGAACCGAATGGATATCCTGATACCAAAGAATAAGTGGTCGTTTATCACCCGGTGGTGGTGGCTAGGGGCCCTGCTGCTGGCTGGTACGGCCGCGGCTGGCCTCTACTGGCCGAGGGCGGGGCAGCGGCTGCACATCGCCGCCAGCCGGCTGACTATCAGTCCCGTCACACAGGGCAACTTTCAGGAATTCACGGCCATCGACGGGGTCGTGCAGCCACTGCGCACCGTGTACCTGGACGCGGCGGAGGCCGGCACGGTGCAGCAAGTACTGGCGGAA
Source organism: Hymenobacter coccineus (assembly GCF_001816125.1). Classification (GTDB taxonomy): domain Bacteria; phylum Bacteroidota; class Bacteroidia; order Cytophagales; family Hymenobacteraceae; genus Hymenobacter; species Hymenobacter coccineus. Next base: position 9,199 of record NZ_MDZA01000435.1, read on the forward strand.
GAAGGCACGACCTTAACGGCGGGCCAGCCGTTGCTGCGGCTGGCCAACCCCGACCTGCAGCTGGAAATGGTGAACCGCGAAACGGCCGTGTACGACCTGATGAACAACCTGCGCAATACCCGCAACCAACTGCTGCAAAACCGCATCCTGCGCCAGAACCAGCTGGCCGACATCGACTTCCAATTGGCCGAGGCCAAGCGGGTATTCGACACCAACCAGGTGCTGTACAGCCAGAAGGTGATTGCCCGGCAGGACTATTTGCAGAGCCAGAACGCCTACCGCTACCAGCAGCGTCGGCGGCAGCTCACGCAACAGACCCTGCGCCAAGATTCGGTGGCCATGCTGCAGCAACTGGGCACCATGCAGGAGTCGGTACAGCGCATGACCAGTAACCTGGCCCTGATGCGGCGCAAGATGGACGACCTGTTATTGCGGGCCCCGGTCGGCGGGCGGCTCAGCTCGCTGGCCGCGGAAGTGGGCGAGGCCAAAACGCGGGGTCAGCGCCTGGGGCAGATTGATGCGCTGGTGGGCGTGAAACTACACGCTGCCGTGGATGAGTTTTACATTGCCCGCATCGGAGCCGGTCAGGTGGGCGAAGTGGTAGTGGAGGGCCAGGCCTATGCCTTGCGCGTGACCAAAATCTTTACCCAGGTAGCCAAGGGCCTGCAAATTGACCTGGCCTTTACCGGTACCCCGCCACCGGGCCTGCGGCGGGGCCAGACCCTGCCCATCCGGCTGGCGTTGAGTGCGAAGGCGCCGGCGGTGCTGCTGCCCAAAGGCGGCTTTTACCAGCAAACCGTGGGCAACTGGGCGTTCAAACTGGCGGCCGACGGCACCCGGGCCCAGCGGGTGGCCATCCGGCTAGGGCGGCAGAATCCTGACTACTACGAGGTGCTGACCGGCCTGCGGCCCGGCGACCAAGTCGTGACGTCCAGCTACGAAGGTTACGCTGACCAACAAGAACTGGTGCTAGACAACCGCCAACCTGCTACTCCCTGAAGGGACGTCTCACGAGACCTGCCAGAACATGACAACTACTAAAACCTAAGTGAATCTCATGATTAAGACCGAAAACCTGGAGAAGGTGTACCGCACCGAGGAGGTGCAAACCAAGGCGCTGAACCACGTTTCGCTGACGGTGGAGCAGGGGGAGTTTGTGGCCATCATGGGGCCTTCGGGCTGTGGCAAATCAACCCTGCTCAACCTGCTGGGCCTGCTCGACGAGCCCGACGGTGGCAGCCTGCAGCTGCTGGGTACCGAAACCAGCCGCTACTCCGAGCGCCAGCGGGCCGAGCTGCGCAAGCGCAGCCTGGGCTTCGTGTTTCAGAGTTTCAACCTGATTGACGAGCTGACGGTGTTTGAGAACGTGGAGCTGCCCCTGCGCTACCTCGGCGTGGGGGCCGCCGAGCGGCGGCAGCGAGTGGAGCAGGTGCTGGAGAAAATGCAGCTGCTGCACCGGCGCAACCACTTTCCGCTGCAACTCTCGGGCGGGCAGCAGCAGCGCGTGGCCGTGGCCCGCGCCGTGGTGAACGCCCCGCCGCTGCTGCTGGCCGACGAGCCCACCGGCAACCTCGACTCGGCCAGCGGCCACGACGTGCTGGGCCTGCTGACTGAGTTGAACGAGGCGGGCACCACCGTGCTCATGGTCACGCACTCCGAGCACGATGCCCGGTACGCCCGGCGCGTCATCCGCCTGCTCGACGGGCAGGTGGTGCTGGAAAACAGCCGCAGCCAATTCTAACCGATTCCTCCCCCTTTGGCTCATGCTTCCCTACCCCCTGCTGCTCCTCTACCGCAATTTTAAGCGGTTCAAAAGCACGTTCTTCATCAACCTGATTGGCCTCTCGACTGGCCTGGCCTGCGCGCTGCTCATCTACCTGTGGATAAGCGACGAGCGCAGCTTCGACCGCTACCACGCCCTGGACGGCCGGCTGTACCAGGTGCTGGAAAACCGCCGCACGGCCGCCGGCATCGAGACCCAACCCGGCACCGTGCCGCTGCTGGCCGAGGCCCTGCGGCGGGAAATGCCGGAGATTGAATTCGTGGCCACCACCACGCCGGTCCCGTTCTTCCCCGGTTTTACGCTGGCGGCGGGCGGTCAGCACCTGAGCGCCGTCCCCAAATACGCGGACCCGGCTTTCTTCCAGCTGTTTTCCTACCCGCTGCTGGTGGGCACGCCCGCCACGGTACTGCGGGATAAAGACGCTATTGTGCTCTCCGAGGCCTTGGCCACTAAGCTCTTTGGGTCAGCGCAGCGCAGTCTGGGTAAAGCCGTGGAATGGCAAATGGCCGACAAGAAGCAGACCTGCCTAGTGGCCGGGGTGTTTGCCGGGGTACCCCGCAACTCGTCCGAGCAGTTTGACCTCGTGCTGCCATTTGCTTCGTTCAAGGACATGATGCAGATGGGTGAAACCATCAAGTGGGACGACAACGGCCCCTTCACCACCTACTTAGCCTTGAAGGAAGGGGCCGACCCCGTGCAGTTTCAAGCCAAGCTGGCGGGTCTGTTGAAAACCAAAAGCGCGCAGGCCCAGGGACGCACGCTGTTTGTGCGGCCGTTCGCGGCGGCGTACCTCCACGGCACCTACGAAAACGGCGTCGCCACCGGGGGACGCATTGCCTACGTGCGGCTGCTGGCCCTGATTGCCGGGCTCATTCTGGTGATTGCCAGCATCAATTTCATGAACCTGTTCACCGCCAAGGCCTCGCGGCGGGTCAAGGAAGTGGGCATTCGCAAGGCCCTGGGGGCGAGCCGCGCCGCGCTGGTGGGGCAGTACCTGACCGAATCCGTGGTGATGGCCTTGCTGGCTCTGGTCGTGGCCGTGGGGCTGGTGCAGCTCGTGCTGCCGCAGTTCAGCGAACTCACGGGTAAGCCGCTGGCATTGCACTGGGAGTGGCCGCTGGTGGGGGCCGGCCTGGCCCTGGCGCTGGGTACGGGGCTGCTGGCGGGCAGCTACCCCGCGTTCTACCTGTCGGGTTTTCAGCCGGCGGCCGTATTGAAAGGCAGGCTGCCGACCAAGGCCGGCGACGTGTGGACGCGGCAGGGCTTGGTCGTGCTACAGTTTACGCTCTCGGTACTGTTCATCGTGGCCGTGGTGGTCGTCAACGCGCAGCTGGCGTTTGTGCAGCGCCAACCGCTGGGCTACGACAAAGCCCACGTGCTCCGCTTTGATACGGGCGGTAAGGCGGCGCGCCAGCAGGCGGCCTTTCTGGCCGAAGTGAAGAAACTGCCCGGCGTCGTGCAGGCGTCCAGCGTCCTGGGCGGTTTCTTAGGGGGGCGCCACGTGGAGGAGATGAGCTGGCGGGAGAAGCGCCTGCCAGTGGGGACGATGCTGGTCAACTATGACCTGGTGGAAACAATGGGCCTGCACCTGGTCGCGGGCCGCAGCTTTGCGCCGCAGCACCGCGCCGACAGCGCCGCCATCCTCGTCAACCAAACCCTGGTGGCTGGCCTGGGGATGCCGGACCCCGTGGGCCAGCAGCTTAACGGGGCTCGCATCGTGGGCGTGGTCCGCGACTTCCACTACGAGTCCCTGCACGAAAAAATCAAGCCTCTGCTCCTCAAGCTCGACCCCACGATTAACACGGTGCTGGTGAAGCTTCAGCCGGGCGCGGAGCAGGCCGCGATTGCGCGGCTGCAGCAGCTATACGCCGCCTACAACCCCGGCTTTACGCTTGACTACGCGTTTCTGGACGCCGATTACCAGGCCCAGTACGTGGCTGAGGGGCGGGTGGCGGTGCTCGCCCGCTACTTTGCCGGGCTGGCCATTCTCATTTCCGCCCTGGGCCTGCTGGGGCTAGCTGCTTTCACCGCCGAGCGGCGGCGCAAGGAAATTGGTATCCGCAAGGCCTTGGGCGCCAATGAGCTGGGTATCGTCTGGCTGCTGACCGGCAGCCTGACCTGGCTGGTGGTCGTGGCCATCGTACTGGCGCTGCCCCTGAGCTACCTGCTGATGCAGCGGTGGCTGGCAGGCTTTGCCTACCGCGTAGCGTGGCAGTGGTGGTACTTCGCCGCCGCCGGGATGGGGGCCCTGCTCATTGCCTGGCTCACCGTGAGCGTGCAGGCCTGGCGGGCCGCCCGCCGCAACCCCGTGCTAAGCCTGCGGGCCGAGTGATTCATATCCTTTTCTCTGCTATGACTGTGCTAATAACTCTAGCCCGGCGCGGCGGTACCGCCCTAGCCGTGCTGCTGACAGCCGGGCCCCTAGCGGCCCAACTCGCGCCGCAGCCGGCGCGCCCGGCCTCGCCGCCCGCAGCGGCGCTGGCCACGCCCGTCGCAGCGGCTACTGGCCCCTGGGGCCTGCAGCGGGCCATCGACTACGCCCTGGCGCACAATATTGGGGTGCGCCTCAATCAACTGACGGTGCAGAGCAATGCGCAGGTACTGCGTCAAAGCAAGGCCGCGCTACTGCCTACGGCTAACCTCAACGCCACCCAGGCCTGGCAGTACGGTACCAGCGTCAACCCGCTCACGTTCTTGTTTCAGAACGAGACGGTACGCTCCAACAACGTGTCAGGCAATTCGCAGCTGGTCTTGTTTCAGGGCTTTCAGCTGCGCAACACCATTCGGCGCAATGCCCTAGACGTGCAGGCGAGCGAAGCAGACGTACAGAAGGCGCGCAACGACTTGAGCCTCAACGTAGCCTCGGCTTTCTTACAGGCGGTACTGGCCCAGGAGCTGGTGCGGGCCAACCAATTTTACGTAACGCGCGACCAAGACCAGATTGCCCGTACCAAGCTATTGCTACAAGCTGGCAGCATTCCGGAAAGCACCCTGCTCGACAGTCAAAGCCAGCTGGCCACCGACGAGTTGAACGTCGTCAACGCCCAAAACCAGGCCACCATCGCCCGCCTGAATCTGCTGCAGCTGCTCAACCTGGACCCAGCTGCCAATCCCGATTTTCAACTGGAGGTGCCCAATCTGCCCGACCCCGACGAGGAAAATGCGTTGACACTAAATACCAACGAGCTTTTTCAGGGCGCGGCCACCCGCCAGCCCGAAATCAAGGCCGCCGACCTGCGTGTGCTCAGCGCCGGCCGCAGCGTAGAGTTAGCCCGCGGTACCTACTACCCGCGCCTGATTTTGGCCGGGAGCATCTTCAGCGGCTTTTCGTCGGCTCGTATGGTGCCGCAGAGTGGCGGTGACTCGACAGCGCGGCGCACTACTTTCTTCGTGCAGAATCCCACTACGCCCGGCGGGCCGCTCACGCCGCTGAACGTCATTACCTACCAGCCCAACGAACTGCCCCAAAAGTACTGGGACCAGCTCAGTCAGAACCTGGGCCAGCAGGTGCAGTTCACCCTCAATATCCCGATTCTCAACGGCTTGCAGGTGCGCACCAATGTGCAGCGCACCCTTATCAACGCCCAGCAGGTGCAGTTGCAGGCCGAGCAGGCCCGCCTCACGCTGCGCCAAAGCATTGAGCAAGCCTACGCCGACGCCCGCGCCGCCCAGCTGCAGTACGCCGCTGCCACCCGCCAGGTAGCTGCCCTCACCACTACGCAGCGCAACGCCGAAATCCGCTTCAACAACGGCCTGCTTAGCGGTACGGAGTTTAACGTGACCAAGAACAACCTCAATTTTGCTATCTCCAACCAGCTGCAAGCCAAGTACACGTTTATCTTCCGTCGTAAGGTGCTCGCCTTTTACGATGGGAAGTCGTTAGCGCAGTAAGAAGCATCCGCTTTAGAGCGGATTAGCGAGCGCTGTTGCTGGTTTTGCGTTGCTTTCGTGGGTAGTTGCTCTACGAGCCGATTCTTCGGCTTTACGGCAGCGCAGCGGGCGGGCGTGTGCGGTGCCGGGTGCCGACAGGTACAGGTAGCGACTCGCTTTTGTGTGCGCGTGGCCTTTGTAGGCAAGCGCTGCGCCACCAGCGGCACACCGGCACCGTGGTCGCGCGGCCCGGCCGGGGCAGCCGCGCCAATTACTTAGACGTGACTGCCTAGAGGTAGCTCGTGACTCAGGTGGCGTTGACGCCATAACTCTTGTCGGTCCTTTTACTTTCTCCTCTATGCCCCTGCTTCCAGCTGCCTCATCCGGGTGGCCCCATCTGCGGCCACGCTGCTTCCGTTCCCGCCTGGGCGTCTACTTCCTCGTGAACTGGGTCAATTTCGCCGCGCGACGGCTGGCTTGGCAACTAGGGGTGCTGAGCGTGCTCAGTATCTGGCCGCAGCTCAGCTGCGCGCAAACCGCCGCCGGGCTAAGCCCAGGCCTGCGGGGCGACTATTACGAGGGGCTAAATTTTGAGCACCTGGTCCGGACCCAGCGCGATGCGCGTCTCGACTTCGACTGGCACGAGCAAAGTCCCGTGCCGGGGGTACCCGCCACGTCGTTTACCGTCCGCTGGACGGGCTGGCTGGTCCCGCCGGTAACGGGCCGTTATGTCCTGCATCTTACGGTGGACGATGGCGTGCGCCTCTGGCTGGACCAGCGCCTGCTGCTAGAAGAATGGCGGGGCCAATACCTGAGCGTGTATCAGGTAGCCGTTGACTTGCAGGCCGGGCATGCCTACCCCCTGCGGCTGGAGTACTGTCAGTATTCGGCCACTACGCGGCTGCTGCTAAGCTGGGAGCGCCCGCGCCAACCCGAGGCCCAGGCTTCGTGGCGTACCCTGTGGGGACTAACGACAGAGCTGATGAGCAACCGCTATCGCGAGGTAGTACCCGCCCGCGCGCTGATTAGTAACTGGCCGCCGGCCCCGCGCCCGCTCGCCGGCCCGCGGCCTGGCACGAGGCCGCCCGCTAAGCTGGTGACGAACCTGCGCCAACGCCGCGCGCGACCAGCCCCGAGACTGCCCCGGCCCCAGCCGCGTACCCCTCCGAGCCACTGCTGGAGAAGCGCACGCCCGTAGTCCGATTAAGTAGTGCTCCACGCGCGAACGCGCGCGATACGCTGGCGCGCCAGCTAGCCTCGGGCGTGGCGGTTACCTGGCACGCCTTATACTTCCCCCAAGGGCAGGCGACGCTCCTGCCCGCCGTAGCGGCTAGCTTGGATACCCTGGTGGGGGTACTTCGGCAGTACCCCCACCTGCGCCTGGAGGTGCAAGGCCACACCGATAACCAGGGAGACGCGCTGCTGAACCAGCACCTCTCCCACCAAAGAGCCGTCGCCGTGTGCACGTACCTGACGGCGCACGGAATTGCCGCTAGTCGACTGCAGCCCCGAGGGTTCGGGGATACTCAGCCCGTGGCTGATAACCGGGAGCCCGCACAACGCCCCCGCAATCGGCGGGTAGTGCTGCAGCCCATCCCCTGACGCATGAGGGTCGGCAAAGGGTGCAGACGGCTTGAGCACCTCCCTTCCCCTACTCATAGGGCAGCGAATTTCTAGTTTACCTAAACGGGGCGGGTACGTTTTTTAACACTTATCGTACCTGAAGTGTTGTTTCAATAGAGACCGAATAAGCGAAGGTTATCAGTCCTTATTACTCCAGCCGATATAGTGGCCCGCTTTGCTTATCAGTCCCTATTAGGAGCCCGGTTGCTATACTTCCTTACGCGATGCGTTGGTAAGAAATACCTTCTTGCCTCTTGCTTGAGTTGTTAGGTTCCCGCTTAGACTCATCTTCTAAAGGAAAGCGGACAAAGGGGTTAGCCTAGATACGATTTGAGCGACTGTGAGCGCGACGTATGCTTGAGGCGCCGGATGGCCTTCTCCTTGATCTGCCTGACCCGCTCGCGGGTCAGGCTGAACTTTTCGCCAATCTCCTCCAGCGTCAGCGCGGCGTGGCCGTTCAACCCGAAGTGCAGCGTAATGACGTCGGCCTCCCGCCGCGTCAGGGTCGAGAGCGCCCGCTGCACCTCCCGGCGCAACGAGTCGTGCAGCAAGCCGGCGTCCGGGGTGTCCGCCGCCTCGTCCACCATTATATCGAGTAAGCCGTTTTCCTCGCCACTCACGAAAGGCGCATCCATCGAGACGTGGCGGCCCCCGATTTTGAGCGTGTCCACCACTTCCGCGGTGGGCAACGCCAGCAACTCGGCAATTTCGTCGGGCGAGGGCTCCCGCTCAAACTTTTGCTCCAACTCCGCAAACGAGCGGCTGATTTTGTTGAGCGAGCCCACCCGGTTCAGCGGCAGGCGCACGACGCGGCTCTGCTCGGCCAGGGCTTGCAGGATGCTCTGGCGAATCCACCACACGGCGTAGGAGATGAACTTGAAGCCCTTCGTTTCATCGAAGCGCTTGGCCGCTTTGATCAGCCCCAGGTTGCCCTCGTTGATGAGGTCGCCCAGCGTCAGGCCCTGGTTCTGGTACTGCTTGGACACCGAGACCACGAAGCGCAGGTTGGCTTTGGTCAGCTTTTCGAGGGCCAGCTGGTCGCCCCCGCGGATGCGCTGGGCCAGGTCTACTTCCTCGTCGATCGTCACCAGGCTCACCTTGCCGATCTCCTGTAAGTACTTGTCCAGCGACTGGCTTTCGCGGTTGGTGATCTGCTGGCTGATTTTTAACTGTCTCATGCGGGAACGGTGCGGCCTAGAAGGGGCAATAGGAATCTGTAACTCTTGGTGCAGCGGCTTGGTTCGACGGTCCCGGCGACGACGCCCTGCTGGAAAGGTCACGGCAGGAGCAAAAGCCTGACCGCTGCCGATGGAGATAGTTCATTATGAATGAGCAGTTTAAAGTATTAGCTGCGCTAAGACGGCGTGCCATTTAGTGCTATGCATGTAACGTTAATCAATCCACCGTTTAAACCCTGTGAAATCACCGAAATCCGGGGTAGCTTTGCTCAAATGCTCCTCCCTTAGCCATGAAGTCCTACGTCGCCTACCTGCGCGTCTCCACCCAGAAGCAAGGGCAGTCCGGCCTCGGCCTCGCCGCCCAGCGGGCGGCCGTGGCCGCCTTCGCGCCGGGGGCCCAGGTGCTGGCGGAACTGGTCGAGGTCGAGTCGGGCAAGCAGAACCGGCGGCCCCAGCTGGCCGCGGCCATGGCCCTGGCCAAGGCGCAAGGCGCGACGCTGCTCATTGCCAAGCTGGACCGGCTCTCGCGCAACGCAGGCTTCATCTTTGCGTTGCGCGACGCGGGCGTGGACTTCGTTTGCTGCGACATGCCCGACGCCAACACCCTTACCGTCGGCATTTTTGCCGTGCTCGCCCAGCACGAGCGCGAACTCATCTCGCAGCGCACCAAGGCGGCCTTAACCGCCAAAAAGGCCCAGGGGGCCCGGCTGGGCACGCCGGCCAACCTGACCCCGGCCGCCACGCAGAAGGGGCGGGACCAGAACCGGGCCAATGCGCGCGCCAACGAGCACAACGAACGGGCGGCGGCGCACATTCTGCTGCTCAAGGAGAAGGGGTTCAACTATTCGCAGATTGCGGCGAAGTTGAACGCGCTGCGCTTCATGACCCGTACGGGCAAGGCCTTCCGGGCGGAGCAAGTCAAACGGCTCTACCGGCGGACAACCGCGCCGGCGCCGGCTTTGGGGCGGGTGCTCCCGGCGGCCGGCACGGCGTAGGCAAGGGGTGCGGACCGCTGCGGGCGGCTGTTGGCCGCCGGGCTTAGCCCGCGCGCGGTTACGCGTGGGCCTGCTTTCAACGGAACCGGGGCGGGCCCAGGCCGCCGCGCCGGTCCCTGACCTTCCCCCCCCGGTAGCCGCCAGCGGTCGCCCCCCCGGGGGGCGGCCGGGCTCACAACCGCACGGGCTCGCCGGTGCGCACGCTCTGGTCGCAGGCCAGGGCAATGCGCAGGCTGTTGAGCGCATCGGCCAGGTGCTCGGCGAGGTCGAGCGGCTCGTGAATGGCTTGCCAAAACCAGCGCTGCTCGCGGGTGCAGAGTTCCTGGTGGTCGGGCGCGTCGGCGAACTCGATCCAGGTGTCGGGCTGCGCGAAGGCCCCGTCGGCCGTGAGGCGCGCGGGGTGGAGGCGCAGCGCCTCGGCTTGGGTGTGGGCCGCCACACTGGCCGAGCGCCGGCGGCCCCCGGCCGGGCCGTGAGGGAGACGCTGCCCCGGGGCCCCACCACGTCTTTCACAAAGAAGGCCGTTTCGCTCATCATCGGCCCCCAGCCGGCTTCGTACCAGCCCACCGAGCCGTCGGCAAAGCGGAGCTGCAGCTGGCCGTAGTTGTACTGGCCGGCCGGAATATCGTCGGTGAGGCGCGCGCCGATGGCCGACACCCACACGGGCCGCGCGCGCGTCATCTGGCACATGACGTCGAGGTAGTGCACGCCGCAGTCCACGATCGGGCTGAGCGACTGCAGCAGCTGCCGGTGCACGGCCCATGCGGGCCCGTGGCTTTGCTGGTTCAGGTTCAGGCGCATCACCAGCGGCGTGCCCAGGCGCCGCGCTTCGGCGATAAACCGCACCCACGCGGGGTGCACGCGCAAAATGTAGCCCACGAGCAGTTGCTTGCCCGCCTGCCGCGCCGCGGCCACCACCCGCTCGGCCCCGGCCAGGGTGGTGGCCAGGGGTTTTTCAAGGAACACGTGGCACCCCGCGGCGAGCGCCTGCACGGCGAAGGCCTCGTGGGTGTCGGGGTAGGTGGCGAGGCACACCGCGTCGGGCCGGGTGCGGCGCAGCGCCTCGGGGTAGTCGTCAAACACGGCGTACCCGCCGCCCAGCTGGGCGTTGAGCGCGTGCTTGCCCGGGCCCCGGGAGACGAGGCCGACCAGCGCAAAGCCGGCGAGGGCGTGGTAGGCCGCGGCGTGGGCAGCGCCCATGTTGCCGCAGCCGACAACCAAAACGCGCAAAGGAGGGGAGGGCATGGCTGGCAGGAGGGAACGCAGAAACCCGGCGAAACACCGCACAAGAACGGGACCAGTGCGCCGGCGGCGCCTAACGTCCAACAAACGGGCGGGGCCGTTGCCGAACGTAGCTGGCGGCACAAACAAGGCCGTTCCCAACCAACCCAAGTGGACGGGGCGGCGACCACGTTACTCTTTTTAGGTTTTTGTGAAAGCCCCGACCTAGTTAGTAAGCGGGGGCGTTCTGCAACAGACACGACCGTTTCGCTGGACTCTAGCCGTAGCTTGCCTGCCAAGTCCGGGGCCCCTGCCGTCGAATTGCTATGCTGAGTTTGCTGCTACTGCTCGGGGGCTGGCGTCCCCGCCAAGCGCCGCCCGTGCTCGCGACGTGGAATCGGGCCGTCGCGACCGCCCAGCAGGCCCTGGCCCGGCGGCCGCTTCCGCCAGACGTGCAGCACGCCTTGGCGGCGGAAGGGCACTACGCGGCTGGGGAAGCAGAGCAACGGCGGACGTTCCTGCTGTATTTGCAGCGCCAACACCGGCTGCCTTTCCCAGCGGGGGCCGTGGTTGTGGAACTGCCTGCCGCGGGCGAAAAGACCGCTTTGCAGTTCTTCTTGTTGACCCGGGCGGGCGCACAATACCGCGTCACCGCCTACGACGGAACCCAGGCTTGGCGCACCGGGAAGCGCACCGTTCTTCCGGCCAGCTTTGGCGACAGCTTGTTGTCCATCGGCGCTGTTTTTACCAAGGGCACAACCAAGAAGCCGAGACCGTCACCCGATTCCGGGCCGAAGGCCGTCAGGCAACCGCCCGGTTTTTTCCGCCTGACACCTTTTGCGGGGCATTGGACACGCTTTACCAGTTGTAGTCACGGGAAATAACAGCTGAAACGCTCCTATACAAAAACGGCCCGGCTTGTGGGGCCGGGCTGGGTGGGGTTGTAGGGGAAGATGGCTAAGATTTCATCGGCACTCCTGAAGAATTCGATTACCGCCGCTTCTTAAAAAAGCGAATGGGGTCAGGAAAACCCATAAGCGGTAAGTTAGGTAGGCTATCGGGCTTGAACCGCACATACTGCACGCTGTCCATCTCAAAGCCTTTCGCAGCGAGGTAGATGGTGGCTGTTTTATTGTACATCGAGGAATCCAGAACGGCCAGGCCGCGCTTTAGCAGTTCGTCCAGGCTCAAGGTTTTGGCGGCTACCGTGTCTTTGACGAGCACGGGCAACCCGATATAATCGTGTGAAAACATGCGCAGCTGGGCGGTAAGGCCGCCACCCGCCGTGTCAATGCGGCCGCTGTAAGAATAAAAGCCCCCATCGGAAGCGGAATAGCCTTTGTCGCCGTTGCGGTGCACCACGACCGGGTTGCCTTCCAGGAACAGCGAGTCAGGCCGGATGTACACGATGTTTTCGTGGTACCACTTATCGCCGGGATTTTCGGCAGGATACCCCTTCATCTCCGCCAACCCCACGTACATGCCAGTCGGAGCCCGGGGAGTGGGTGAGCGTTCGGCAACCGGCTGGCACCCAGTCAGCCCAGCCACTAGCAGGGCAGCAACGAGTAGCGGCATTTTCATGCCCCAAGATAGCGGCATTTGTTAGGGCGCCACGCCGTTGGGGGGCACCTGGCCTACTGCGAAGCAGCGCGGGTGGGGGCTGGGTACTTTACGACGAAGGTTTGCCCTGGCCGTTCCACTTTTCCCACCCTTTCGGAGAACTTGCCGGCCAATGCGACGGTCACGAACAAGCCTTTTGGGAGGGTAAGGCTCGCCGATTGCCCCGCCTCAATGCGTTGCACGGGCGTTGCTGAAACATCCAGTGCCGCGGTGGTGCTCACGATAATCTTTTCAGCGCACGTGTTTACGACCCGAATCGTAACCGCCTCAGCCGTTGCAGGCGGCACAGTCTGCGCCCACGCGCCCGTGCTGCCGAGCAGCAAGCCCCAAACCATGTGTGTCTTCATGCCCCGAATATAGCGCGCGCTACCTTCGCCCCATGACAGCTTCCCGCATCCGAGCTTGGGCCCGTTACGGGCGTTACGACACGTGGTGGTGGGGCACCCCCCTGCTGGGGGCTGCCGGCGTGCGCGAGTGCCGTCGGAACGAAGCGCTACCCCGCGGGGGCCCGGTGGAAAATACGTAGCAAGTTATTCCTCGTCCCTTAGCAAAAAAGCCCCGCCCACGCAGCGGGGCTTTTTCGTAGGCAACTAGTATAGACTACGCACCATTGATTATGAAAGCTGTATTTCTCCTGCTGCTCCTGGCTAGTTGCACTACGCAGCAGCTAGCTCACTCTCCTAAGCACCACCAACGGGTCAACCAGCGCATTCGGGACCGCAATCACGTACACAACGGGAAAATTCATAATCAGAATTTTTTCAATATGTAGAATAAGCCAAGGCCCCGTCCACCAGCGGGGCTTTTTTATGTCGCTTGCCCCGACCGCTGGCCCAGTTACCCCGCGGCTGTTATGTCACGTTGTGCGAGCGCATTTCCATTCCGGCCGTCTACCGCGTCCTGGTTGTCAAGCAGGGCCAGCAAGCAAAGGGTGGGCTGAGTTCTGCGGATTTCGTTGCCCAGGATTTTACAGCGGCAGACCAAGCACGCCTCGCCCCGGCGGTGGCGGTGGCCTTAATACGGGTGCTGGACAAGGAATAATAAGGCTCGTTTGCCTGAACGCCTAGCAGCTGGCTGGCACCAGGTGCGAATGGGCCACTGTAGGGTCGGGGGAGTTTAAGAAACTCGTCTACGATTGAAAGTTTACGAAATGCCCCGAGGAGATGAGTTTCGTAAACTGGTCATCGCGGCCCGATCTTGCGCGCCATCGGGTGGTTTTATGGAACTGCTAGCGCCTTGTTCCGAAAACTGTAGTTTTTGGAACAAGGGGACAAGGCGGTGGCTGTGCCGCCCCCCGCCGCCTTCCGCCCGTTTCCACCGCGCGCCGGTTAGGGGGCCTTGCGCGCCCCTACCGCACGACCTCCACCCACCCTTTGTAGCGGCGGCCGGTCACGGGGTGCACCAGCAGGTAATAATACACCCCGTTCGGTTGGCCCGCCGCGTCCCACGCGCCGTGGTACGGCGCTTGCTGGTACACTAACGTTCCCCACCGGTTGTAGAGCTGAATGTTCCAGGCGTTCGGTTCCAGCCCCGGCAACGCAAACGTTTCGTTCCGGCCGTCGCCGTTGGGGGTGATGATGTTGGGGATGGTAAAGGGGCAGCCGTCCCCGAACCGCACCTGCACCGCGGCCTGCCCCGCGCAGCCGGCCGGGGAGACGACGGACACTTCGTACCGGCCGGGGGCGGCCACTTCCAGCTGCGGGCGGGTGCTGCCGTCCTGCCAGCGGTAGGCGGTGCCGGCCGGTTGGGGCCCGGGCGCCAGCACACCCGCTGCTCGGCGCAGATGACTTGGTCGGGCCCGAGCGTGACCACGGGCGCGGGCAAAAACGTCAGCGCCACCG
>NZ_MDZA01000436.1 GCF_001816125.1 Hymenobacter coccineus
GCCTACCCCCAGGGCGGTGCCGCCGTTTGTTCGCGGGGGGCTAGCACCGGTGACGGCGGTGCGGTACGCTCCAGAGCGGTTCCCGCCGCGCGAAGTAGCGTTTCTTGCGCGCCACAGCCGGGCAACGGGCTTCGCTCACCCGCGGTGGGTCACTGTTGTGCGCGCCCGCCCCGCCCCTTGCCTTGAATCGCTAAAAAACGACCGCTATCAGTCGCTCCGCTAAGAAATAGGCAGCGCTTTTCCCCCTTAGCGCTACCTAGCTGAGCCGAGTAAAACCAGTCCCCTCATTCACCGACCAGGAAGGCTTTTCTCTACTGCCTGCTGGCTCACTTAAACGGGAAGTGTACATCTTAGCCTTCAGCGGCTTCCCACTCAACGGCGAGCAACACGCTCAGGTCGAAGCGTAGCGCATCGGTCAACGCCTTGTCGGAGAATTTGAATTCGCCTTGCAAATGGATATGCCGCCAGCTCACTTGCGACATACGGGCGGTGGTATCGGCCAGGGCCTGCCGCTCGGCGGGCAGGGCTCAAAACAATTGCTGGTTTAGGTACAAGCCGTTTGCAGGCATTGGCGACTTGCTGTTCTTCCTTGCCGGCGTAGCGCGACTGCCCGGTTGGCCATAAAATACCGCCCGGGCAAAGTGGTTGGCGCTTTCAAGTTTATCCAACTGGTCGTCAATGCGCTTACGCAAATCTGGGTCATCCACATAGCGGAGCAGAAATTCCGTGCGCACGGCCCGTCCTAATTCACACAGGACCAGATACAGGGGGGTACTGGGAGTATGGGTTGAGGCGCTTGAGCACGGTGGAAGCCGTCACGTACTTTTGTTTGAGGCTGACGATGAGCCTTAAGATAGTTTCCCACTAGGCTTGAATCAGCCCCCAGTCCAGGGGCTTGCCCAGCCGTAAGGCATAAGCGGCCAAGTCGGGTACGTAGCCCGCCAGCAGCGCTTTGGACAGGGAGACCGTGCTGTCGGCCTCCTGCAGAGCGGCGCGCTCAGTTGGTTTCAGAAACCTGACTGGGGGCTGACTCCCGGGTTGCTAGCCCGGTCCCTGTAGTGCGTCAAGGCATGAGTGCAGCTCAAAGCCACTGGGCTAGGCGGCGCTTGGCCGTGGCGGCCCACGTCTTGGTAGTGCTCAGCGGCACCCCCTGTTCCTCGGCGGCCTCGGCGTAGGTGCACCCCTCGAAGTAGACCAGTTCCAGCGTACGCCGGTGCGCGGGCCGCAGTTGGCCCAGCAGGGCGGCCAGGCCGATGTGCTCGGGCCTGAACGTGATCGGAGCGACGGGCTCGATGCCTGCCTCCGCGAGCGCCGCCAGGGGCTGCGTGCGCCGGGCCAGGTTCGCCGCGCGGCTGCGCAGGTGGTCCACGGCGGCGTTGGTGCAGATGCGCCCGGCCCAGGTGTAGAGCCGCCCGCGGGCGGGGTCGTAGGTGGCCAGGCTCAGCCAGATGCGCAGCAGGCTTTCCTGAAGCACGTCCTCAGCGCTTTCCGGGTTGCGCACCAGCCGGCCGATCAGGGCCAGCAGCGCCCGGCGGTAACGCTGGCAGAACTGCTGCACCGCGGCTCCGTCGCCGGCCCGCAGCCGCTGCACCCATTCGTCTTCTTCGTTTTCGGACATGGAGCAAACCGGTGCAATGCGCCGGGGGACGGTGAGCCCCACCTACGGCGCGGGGCGGGCGGGCGGATTGCGGCGGGGCTCCAAAAGGACCTCGCCCTCCTACGTGGCTGTTGCAGAACCCTTGACCCGTCTCTGCTTCCTGTTTCTGAGTGGATCCCATCGGCGGTGACGCGTCAGCCAACAAGGCAAAATCTGCTGTTCAACGGATGGTTCAGGCAGGGCAATGGCCAGGCGCAGCACCTGTTTGGGCTGGTGCTTGAGCAGTTTTTTGAGGTCAAAGGCCACCGCCGTTAGCCGCATCGTTTTGTGGGCACTGCTGCGCCTCCGCGTGTTCACGCGGCGCAAGCAGTAATACTGGAGCAAGCTGCCAAATACCGGCTCTATTGTGCGCTGCCGCAGCCGGTGCATGCGTTGGCCCGGCCGGCGCTGTTGCCGGGCAAGTGCCCGGCGGTAGTGGGCCGCATAGGCCGTGCGCGTAATCTTGCGGCATTTGCTCTTGGGGGCACCGGTTGGTTTGCGCGCGCAGCGCCGACAATCACGGGGGAAAGCGCGGTAGCGCGTGCTAAGCCGACCGTCCTGGCCCGAGTCAAAGCGCTTAAATGGTAGTTTTTTGCCGGCCAGGCAGGTAAAGCAATCCGCTTCGGCGTCGTAAGTAAAGCCCGCGATTTCGGGCTTGAACTGGCCAAAGCCTGGAACCCAGGGCGTGCGGCCCCGGCCTTCGCGCAAAGCACCGTTTAGGCCGCTGCAGTAGTTGGGTCCGCGGCTACGTCCCGTAGAAACAAACCGTTAACGGCCAGCCGCTGGCGGAGCGGCGCGACGATGCGCGGCAGTAGCCCGCGGTCGCGCCGCTCCGCGAAGTCCGCCGGGACGTGACGGATGGCGCCGTAGCCCTCGTCCACGGCCATGCTAAAGAGGCAGTTAAGGGCCCGCGCTTTACCCGGCTTGACCGAGATGCGGGCTGCGGGGTCGGCCGGGCGGTAGTGGGTCTTGTTGCTCAGCAACCGCGCCTGATGACGACCGCGCCCCAGCGGGCTGCTGGCATGGCGCAGGTAGCGGGCGGGGCAGTTGGGGCAGCAGGTGCTGGCTCGCCGGCCACGTGCAGGACCGGGGTGGGTGCTTCGGCGGACGATTTTTCACGCAAGCTCGCGCGAAGCATTGGCTTTGACCGGGGCCGTGTCCACCGCTTGGATATTGCCCGCCACGAGGCCGGCGGCCACGCACGGGGCAAAGACGTGGTCGAACAGGTGCTCGAAGGCGACCACTGGAAAGAGCGGGCGGGCGCGACTACTACTGGTCGAATGCCCGGGCAGGTCCTCGTCCACCTCGTGGCCCAGAAAATAGCGGGTGTCTAAACGCAAACCACCGTGCTCGATGCAGCGGCGGTCGCGGACCAAGTTTTCCAGGCGGCTGACCAGTATCCGCTTAAAAAAGACGACCGGGTCGAGCGAGGGCTGGCCGGTGTGGCGAAAGCGGGGCTGGGTCTGCTCCTACAGAAAGTCCCCGTTGAGTAACTCGGCTAGGCGGCGGTAGCAGTTCTGCTGCGGTACGCGCTCCGACAAGCGGAAGCGCAGCACGACTCGGTCAATGAATTGCTTGTGGCCTTGCTTAGCCCTAAGATACCGAAGACCTGTCACCTACTTCTGCAACAGCCATTAGACTTTGTTAAGACTACCTCCTAATCTATTAGGAGCTCCCCAATCAGGGAAGTGGGCCAGTGGCTTAGCCGAAGGCAAGGGCCGGGTGAGCACCTCAGCGCGGGCCACCCCCCCCGGCGCCTCCCCTACGTCCAGGGCACCTGGGTTTCATTCCGTTGATTCTGCTGCGCGCTGCATGCCTTGGCTTTACGAAATACCCACGTGGCTGCTGGCCGTGGTCATTGTGGGTTCGCTGGTGCTGCTTGCCCTGGGGGGCCTGCGCCGACGGCTGCGCCAGCGTTCGGTAGCTGCGCTGGTTGACAACGGCACGGTGGGCTAGTTTTTCTCTGGCGTCGCGGTGCTCTACGGCCCCACGCGGGGCCTGCTCACGGTGGCCACCTGGCAGAACTACACCGTGGCCTCGGGCATTGCCTCCCAGGAGGCGGCCGCGCTGGCCGTGCGCTACCCCGACCCGAGCGGCTACCCCTTCGCGTCGGCCAACCCCTGCACCAGCCGCTGCGCGCCTACGCCGCCAACCCCGTGCAACAGTCGTAGCCGGCCCAGCGTCGGGGCCTGGCCAACAACCAGGAGCGCTTGGTTCTGAACCAGTTCCAGCACGTATTGTTGCACACCGCGGTGACCTCGCTGAGCCAACAGGTGCTGCACGGGCAGCGTGCGTCCTGCTGCTGTGCGCCGCGCCCAGGCCACCGCAACCTCAGGCCAGCTGCTGCACCAGCTGGTCCAGCAGCATGGCGCTCAGGGGCTTGATGAAATACCCTTTCACCTCCGCGTAGGCATGGGCTTTGGCAATGTCGTCGGGTTGGATGGACGAAGTCAAGACGCAGACGCGCATGAGTTCCTGCCAGGCTTGCACGGCGAGCGCATCCAGAAACTCCCAGCCGTCCATCACCGGCATGTTCAGGTCCAGCAAAATGAGGTCGGGCAGTTTGGCGCGCTGCGCCGCGGCCCGCAACAGGGCCTCGAGGGCCGGCTGCCCGTTTGGGTAGCGCTGCACTTGCCCGAACGCGGCGTGCTGGCGCAAGCGCAATTCGGTGATTTTGGACGTAATCGCGTCGTCCTCGACCACGTAAACCAAGTCAAACGATTTCACTGAAGTACACTTTAAATGTAGAACCCACGCCAACCTGGCTGTCCACTTCGATCTTGCCGTTCATCGCCTCTATCTGGTTTTTGGTGATGAACAGCCCCAGTCCCCGGGCGTCGTCGTTGCCGTGAAAGGTCTTGTACATCCCGAAGACCTTGGCCTGGTTGCGCACCAGGTCAATGCCTTGGCCGTTGTCCGCAATTGTCAGCACCACGTAGTCCTCTTCGCGGTAGCAACCCAGGTCCAGGCGGGGCGGGGCGCTCCGCGAGCGGTACTTGATGGCGTTGCTGAACAGGTTGAGCAGGATGCTGTCCAGGTAGGCCGGCACGACGTTGACGGTTATTTTGGCCGGGATGGCCACCGACACGGCCAACTGGTTTTGGTGCACCAGCACGTTGAGGGCCTCCAAGGTGCGGCTTACTTCCTGCCGCAGGCCGCGCTGTTCCCGGGGCTGAGCGCCCACGGTGGTGGACGTCACAATCTCGTTGAGGTTGACAATGGTTTCGGCCAGCTTATCGGTGCTTGTTTTCAGCATTTGCAGAAACATCGCGCTTTGGGCTTCGTCAGTGGTGTGCTGCAACAAGTCCACCAGCGCCGTCAGGTTGGCCGAGTGCGAGCGCACGTTGTGCGAGATGATGTAGGCAAAATTCTGGAGCCGGGCGTTCTGCTGGTTGGTCAGCGCCAGCAACCGCTTGGAGCGCTCCAAGTTGTCGACCAGCAGCGTCACGTCGTAGCCCACGCACTGAATGCCACTAATTTCGCCGGTGCTGGTCACTACACTTTTGAATTCCCAGTGGTTGGAACGGACCGCCTGGTCGTGGTAGGGCTTGCGCAGAATGACTTGGTGGGGCGTTCCAGGCTCGACGAAGCACTGCGTCACCGTGGCCAAGCACTTGGCCCGGTCCTCCGCCACAATGCTGAGCAGCGAATCGGTGCCCATAATTTTGCTATCCAAGCCGAACCGCTCGTAAAAGAAGTCGTTCGCGTAGGTGTAATTGCCGTGGGCATCGGTGGTGATGATGTACACCGACTGGTTGCCAGGATGGCCCCGTAGTGGCCGGCCACTTCCTGCGCCGTGACTTCTTCGTTGCGCTGCCGCGTGAGGTCGACCAGCACGCCCAGGAACCGGTGGGGCTGGCCCGTCTCGTTGCGCAGCACCAGCCCCCAGCAGTGCAGCCACAGCGTGGCCCCGTTTTGGTGGCGGCACCGCACCAGTTGGTCGAAAGAAAACGAATGGTCGGCAATGCACCCTTCGATGTAGTCCACCGTGGCGGCCAAGTCGTCGGGCCCCACGGCGGCCAGCCAGTGGGCCCCGGCGGCCGGGTCGAGACCAGCCTGGTTTTCGTACCCAACCGTCCGCCAAAACTTGGCATTGGCCCACTTATTGGCCGGGTCATTCAGGTCCCAGTACCAGAGCCCGTCCAACGACGCTTCTTGGATGAAGTCCAAGACGCGGTTGTCTGCCTTTTGCCGGGCGTAGAGTTCTTGGCCCAGAGGCGCCATTTCTTCGGCGGCGCTGGGCGCCGCAGGGTAATCAATCATTGAGCAAGGGCAAAAGGAGTCAGTCGTTAACGGGGAATGGCCGTGAAATTAGCGGCCCGTGCGCCGGCAGCGCCGGACGCAGCAGGGGCCCTTCCGTTAGGCCGGGAGAACCAAGAAGCAGGCACACAAACATAACCGTATAGTACCATTTGTAATCGCCCTATTGTAAATATAAGGTAATACTACTTAATAAAATACTATCCTTAATTGTTTTGAATTAACTGCCTTATTTGTGCTGTCCAACGCCGCAGTGCGCTGGGCTGCTGCTCACCCAAGGCGCGGGCCCGAGTGGTACCAACGGCTGAATTTTATCCCGTGGCTGCAAGCGTTAAGCGAGCAAATGAAGGTGTTCACCAAAAATAAGTCTGAAAGAAAACTTTATTGAACTAACATTGCTATGTAACTGAAATTCAGCTTATATGATTGTATTTTTTTAATAAAAAATGTATTTAGGTGTTGGTCTTTTCTCAAATTAATTATTGCCTGCGCGCTGGTTTTACGCACCAGGCCCCGCCAACAGCCGCCCCGGGGCCCGCCCCCGCCCAATGGCTTCATTTTATCCCACTACCCCACCGCCCGTGCCTACTGCTCTGCTAGCTTACGTTATCGAGAACGACCGCATCACCGCCACCATTACCGAACTGGTGCTCCGCAAAAACTTGCGGTGCGGCGAAGTGCAAACCTACGGCAACGGCCAGTTGGCGTTTGACCAGCTGGGCGCGGCCCTGCGGAGCGGGAGCACCGTGCCCGACCTGATTCTGCTGGACTTGGACATGCCCGTTATGGACGGCTGGGAATTCCTGGACGCCCTGGGCGCCTTGCCCTCGGCCAAGCACGTGTGCGTGTTCGTGCTGACGTCGTCCATTCACCCCGACGACGCGCGGAAGGCCAAGTTTTACAAGCAAGTAAAAGGGTTTTTCTTGAAGCCGCTGAACATCGACAGCGTGACGTGGATGCAGCACTTTCTTCAGCTGGCCGGGGCCAGTGGCCGGGCCCAACGGCTCGGGGCCGCGCGGGCGAACTGATCCGGGAACACCCGTTCCTGCGGCTCCGCTCAATTTCCAGTTTACGCGCCCCGAATGCGGCCCTGCTGAAACGATTGCCTTTGCAAGTTCTCGGCACGTGGGTCCCGGGCGCAGTCACCCAGTGCTTCCATGGCTCGCCCCCGCGTGCGGGCTAGCAGCCCACTGCACTATTTGTACGCCGCCGCGCTCACCCTGGCGGGGCGGGGCCCCTGCTAGCCGTTCCTCATGGGAGGGCAGAAGTGGCGCACGGGGCCCATAACTAGTTGGTACTGCTGGCGTACCGCCCGGTAGCGCGGGACAGGGCGGCGCTATTTGCTACGGCTGATTTCCTTGCTTAGCTATTTAGCTCTCGGACCGGAGCGGGCCCTGTGGTGCAAATTACTCTTCTTCACCCGGCAACCGGGCCCCTGCTACTGGTGAGCCTGGCGGCCCGGGCCGCGGGGTACGGCGGCAACTGGGGAGCGGCACCCTGCTTACCATCAGGGGAGCGGCCCAGGCGATGGCCGTTCGGTCGCCGCACGCTACCAAGGCCACATTCCGCAACGCGCGCGTTTGGCACGGCACTGCTTGAAGCGTCCTGACTGCCGCTCACGATTAGCCGGAGCTGGAGCATCAATTGTTGACGTAGGCAGCAACTGGGCCCTTAGCGGGCGCTTATCACCCCCGCCCTGCCGGTCGGTATTTGCTGCTAAGACCCCCCCAGGGCTTACGCATCAAATTATAGCCAGTAAGGACTGACCTTTGCCTTTTTAGGCATTGCCAAGGCCTTTATGCTCCGCCACCTAATTGCTTCCTTCGCCACCTTGCCCAGCCCACGTTGTGCTGGCCGCACCCGACACCGCTTGCTTAACCTACTCGTCATCGCCGTGTGTGCCGTGGTAGCCGGGGCCGAGACGTGGGTGGACATTGCCGACTAGGACGGATGAAGCACGCCTGGCTGGCCACTTTCCTGGCTTTGCCCCACGGCAGTGCCTCCCACGACACGTTCAGGCGCGTGTTCTCGCTAGTCGACCCGCAGGGATTGGAGCAGTGCTTCCGCCAGTGGATGGCCAGCGCCGCCCCGCCACTGCCGCGCGCAGTAGTCGCCATCGATGGCAAGACGGTGCGCCGCTCCTTTGGCCACGGGCGGGGCCAGGGGGCCGTATACGTAGTGAGTGCCTTCGCCACGCAGCAGGGCCTGAGCCTGGGGCAGGTAGTCGTGGTAGGTAAAGGCCAAGCGCTGACAGCTGTTCCTGTATTAATCAAGCGCCTGCGCTTAGCTAACACCATTGTTACGCTGGATGCCTTAGGCTGCCAGCACGCCATTACGCAGCAACTGCTCGCCCAGCAAGCGGACGATCTCCTAGCCTTGAAAGGCAACCAAGGGAAGTGCCACCGCGCCGCGGTGGCTTACCGTAAGACGGCTTGTTTCGACCGCGGGGCGACCGATCCGCCCGATTACAACGCCTTTGACTGCCGGCCCGGGCGCTGAGTCCGGCGCCGAGTCTGGGTGTTGCCGTTGTGCGACGAGCTATTGGCCCTGCGGGACTGGCTTGGCCCACGGGTTATCATCGCCGTCGAAACGATTCGCCACGCGCCGCACCAACCGGGTACCCACGCCGAAATTCGCTACTACCTTACCAGCTGTTCAGATGCCCCGGCGGTGCTTATTGAGGCCATCCGCCGCCACTGGGCGATTGAAAACAGCTTGCACTGGGTGCTCGACGTCGTCTTCCGCGAAGACGACGCACGCAGTCGCGACCGGGTCGCCACGCGCAGCTTTGCCGTCTTGCGTAAGCTGGCCTTTGAGGTGGTCGAATAAAAACAGACAGTGCGAAGTCTTACCTTCCACTGCCTATGCCCGACAAGACTAATCCGAGCGGCCCGTCGCTGACCCGCAAAAAATATACGCCGGCTTTCAAAGCCGAGTGCGTGCGCCAAGTGGCCGCTGGTGCGCGGCAAACCGACGTGGCCCGCGCCCAGGGCCTGTCGCCCGCCTTACTTGGCCGCTGGCAGCGTCAAGCGTTGGCTGAAGCCGTACCCAGTAGCAGTGAGCGCGACGAGATTAAGCGTCTGCGCGCGGAGCTCAAACGGGTGGAACAGGAGCGTGATATTTTAAAAAAAGTCGTGACCATCTTTGCGCAACCGCCTCAACGATGAGCCATTACCAGTTCATCGAGCAAGTTGCGACTTCTGAGCCCGTGCGGGTGCTCTGCCGCGTGCTACACGTCAGCCCCGCTGGCTGTTATCAGTGGCTGAGCCGGGCAACGCGGCCCACACCCAGTTGGGAGCCCGCTGCCACCGCCGCCTTTTCCCGTCATGCGCAGCGCTACGGCACTCGCCGCTTACGGGCAGAGTTGCGGGCCGAAGGGCACGCTGTCGGGCGCCACGCGCTGCGTACCTGGCTACGTCGTCGCGGCCTGCGGGCGCTGAGCACCCGGCCGCAGCGCCCCCGCACCACGGTGGCCGACCCCGCGGCCGTCGTGGCCGAAAACCTGCTCTTCGGCCGGCCCGCGCCTACCGCGCCCAATCAGGTGTGGGTGGGTGATATCACCTATCTGCCCCTAGTCGGCGGGCGCTGGTGCTATCTGGCGACCTGGCGCGATACCTGTTCGCGGCGCGTGGTGGGCTGGCACCTCGATACGCACATGCCTACCGAACTGGTGCTCAGTGCGCTGGAGAAGGCCCTAACGCTACGCCAGCCAGCGCCTGGCCTGATTATCCACGCCGACCGTGGCAGTCAATATACCAGCTTGGCTTGCCGCACGCGCATCGAAAAAGCCTAGGCCCTGGCCAGCTTTAGCCGGCCGGGTAACCCTTACGATAATGCCCAGGCCGAGGCCGGCTGGAGCACGCTCAAAACCGAGCTGCTGCCGCACGGCGGCGCGTTTGCCAGTCTCGAAGAAGCCCGGCTGGAGGTGGCCTATTACCTCGACACCTACTTCGACCTCGACCGCCGCCACTCCGCGCTCAGCTACCGCTCCCCGCACCAATTCGAACGCGACTTCCAACTCAGCCTATCTTAGTGCACTGTCCGTTTTTACTGGACCATCCCACTTTACCCGAAATCACTCCCAGCGACGAGTCTTTCTGTCATGCCTGCCTACTTCGCCTACTACCGCGTCTCGACCCAGAAGCAAGGGGCCTCTGGTTTGGGGCTCGAAGCCCAGCAGGCGGCGGTAGTCAGTTTCCTGAAAGGCGGCCAGCCGCAGGGCGTGTATATCGAAGTGGAGAGTGGTAAGAAGAACCAACGGCCGCAGTTGCTCGCCGCCATGGCCGCGGCCCGTGCCGCGGGCGGGGTCCTGCTTATTGCTAAGCTTGACCGGCTCAGTCGCAATGCCAGTTTCATCCTGACGCTCCGCGATTCGGGGGTGGATTTTGTTTGCTGCGATATGCCCGACGCGAACACCGTAACGGTGGGTCTCTTTGCGGTGCTCGCTCAGCATGAGCGCGAGACCATCTCAAAGCGAACTAAGGATGCGCTCGCGGCCAAGAAGGCGCGGGGCGCCCTGTTAGGTACATCCGCTAACCTCACGGCGGCGGCTCGGCAACAGAGCCTGCTCGTGCGACGAGCCCATATACAACAGCATCCCGGCCTGCGGCAAACGGCAGCCTTTATTGCCTCCCGCCGGGCGCAGGGGGTGAGCTTTCGCCAACTAGCGGGGGAGTTGAACGCGCTCGGCTTTACGGCCCCGCGTGGGGGGACCTTCAACCAAAAGCAAGTCCAGCGCCTGCACGAACGGCTTGCCGTAACCACTTAGCGCATGAAATTCAGGAAGTAGCTCCAATCATGGGGGGCTGCTACCAACAAGACGAATTTACCCACACAGTACTTTCGGCCTTTGTAAAATCTCGGTCCAACGGGGCCGTTATCAAGCAGGGACCAGCAGGGACGAAAAGCAGCTTGAACGTTTTGCCTTCCTTTTTGGCCGTTTACCTATCGGCCGCTCTTCGGCAACGCGCGGACCTTTGTAGTCTAGTTCGTCCAACACTTGGTGCTCTTGCTCAGGGCGCTGCTACCAGCTTCCCACCAGCAATAGCAGTCAATGGACGGGCTTTCCTCCTTACTGTAACCTACCCGATGACGATGGACCCCCTACCCCGGCAGTTTCGCTTGTTGACTGATTGGTACCTTTCCGTGCTGGAAGGCATTGCGCTGGCCGACGGCTGCCGAACCTTAAGCGCGCACAACAACAGCCTGGAATGGTTGGCCGGCCACTTGGTGGTGACGCGCTGCCGCAACATTACCCGCTTAGGAGGACCGGCGGAGGAACTGTCCTTCCTGGACGCCTACGTGGACCCGACCCTGCCGCCACCCGGTTTCCGGCCGTTCGATAAAAACCGGGCTTACCCAAACCTAGCCGAATGTGCCGAGGCATGGGAGAGGATTTCCCAGACCTTCTGGGCGGCGCTGCAAGCGGCCGACGTACCTATCCTGCGCACGGTGCTGCCGCTCAGCGGTCCGACCGGGGGCAATACGGTCGAAGACTTGTTAATTTCGGCCGCGCTCCACGAGTCCTTTCACATCGGGCAAATGAGCATCGTCCGCAAAGCGCTCGGCTACCCGGCCATGTACTGGTTTGCGCGACCGGACAACGCGTAACTAGTCCACCGCCCGTCGTAACCAGCGAATGACCCATGCCTAAATCGGTTTCCTCTTCGGACAACTCGTTCCCTGCCGCGGCCATTTCGTTGCTGCGCTACCGCACGCAGGCCCCCGCAGCCCGCACCCGCGTGCTGCTGCCGCAGCACATGTTCACGTTTCTGCTGGCGGGCGAAAAAACGGTGCACTTTGCCGGTGCGCAGGTCACGCTTCAGCCACAGCAGTTTGTGCTGCTGGCGGCGGGCAACTGCCTGATGAGTGAGAAGGTAGCTGCCCCGGCCACGGACTACCATAGCCTGCTGCTGCTCTTCGAACCCCACCTGCTCACCGATTTTTATCACCGCCACGCAGCGTGGCTCAACCAGCTGACTAGGCCAGCCGCGAGCCAGCCGTTCCTGCGGTTTGCGCAAGATGCGTTTCTCACCACGTTCGTGCAGTCGCTGGACTGCTTGCTCACGGGGGCAACCGCCCCGCCCCAGGAGCTGCAGTTGGTGAAGCTGGAAGAGCTGCTACTGTATGTAGCGCTCCATCA
Organism: Hymenobacter coccineus; assembly: GCF_001816125.1. Classification (GTDB taxonomy): domain Bacteria; phylum Bacteroidota; class Bacteroidia; order Cytophagales; family Hymenobacteraceae; genus Hymenobacter; species Hymenobacter coccineus. The sequence goes on from NZ_MDZA01000436.1 coordinate 12,039, forward strand.
TGCCGGGCAACTCCAGCAACTTTGCAGTTTGGGCCGGGAAACCAACGAGGATGTACTCGTCCGCCAAGCTGTTACGGCACATGTCGACAGTCCAGTCGCAGTCAAGGAACTGGCTTTTCTCTGTCACATGAGTCTGTCCACCTTCAAGCGCCGGTTTGCCCAGCTCTACGGGACCAGCCCGCAGCGTTGGCTGTTAGCCCGGCGGATGGAAAAAGCCGCCACGCTGCTTCGGCAGCCGGGCCGCACGGTGAGCGACTTATCCGACGAGCTCGGGTACGAGAATAGGTCCAGCTTTGTTCAGGCCTTCAAGCAGGTCCACGGCGTAACCCCTAAGCAATACCAAGTGGCCAAGTAATCGCGTCATCAACCCAGCCCATGTCGACTCCTTGCCCCGCCACTCGCTCCATCATCCCGGACCCGATGACTTAACGTCTAAAGTCACTCTTTTAGCAGAATCCCTAAATAGGCTAGTGCTCGAAAAGAGAAATAGGTAGCGCTGCTCATTACTTATCGTTACCTATCTGAGCCGAGTGAGGAGGGGCATTCTAGCAGTTGCTTGGGTTCGATTTTTAACGATTATGGCACCTAAATTTTACTGCTGTTGAAGATAATATCTGCTATTCGCTGCTTTCCCGTACAAGCATGAATTATTCCATTAAGCCCACCCTTCGAACAATGGAGCTTGGATTGCTCGATAAAATCAAGCGGCTAGTAATTGTAGCACTGGTGTCGGATGACGAGTTGATGGAAACACTCGTTCCCAAAAGAGGCAACGCCCTTAGCATTGCCCACGAGGTCGGCAACCGACTGGCCTACAACCACGCTAAGCGCCTCAAGGTCCTGCGCGGGCTAACGCCGCACGAATTTGTCTGCGCCCAGTGGCAAAAAAACCTGACTCTCTTTACCTGTGACCCGACCCACCTCACCCTGGGACTATACATTTAGCTTAGTATTCGCTCTCGCTAGGCCACCGCACCCGCTGCCAGAATGACTTAGCGGCTACAACTCCCCCCAAATTCCTTCAAGAAAGACTGCTGCAACACCTCGATTTCCTTGCTGTATATCGTTTTCTTGCGCTGAGCAAAGTAGAGGGTGCTCTTCAAGGGCTGACTGCCCTCCCAAACCACCTGTACCTGCTCATCCATCAACTGGTGCTTAACCAGGTAGCTTGGCAGCACGGCTAAACCCTCTTTTTGGGCAATACTGCGCAAAATGGAGTTGTTGTTGGGAACGATGAAATTCGGTCTGAAGCTCGGCCGCTTGTGGAAATTTTGCAACCAAAAGTTGCGCAGTATCTCCATATCGCCCGATGCGCCGAACCACACCTGCTGGCTAAGCCAAGCCTCCGCAGCTACTAAGTCTTGGTCGGCAAGCCGTCGCTTAAATTCTGTAAGGTCGTGGCCAGCGCCTGCTATTAAGAGTATTCTTTCCTCGGCGAACGGCGTGTACCGGATGTTAGCTATGTCTTCTTCTTGCGAAGTAACTACAAAATCCAGCGTACCCTTATCCAGGTCGCTGAGCAGTTCGGTGTGGTGGCCGAATTTAGATACCAAGTCGAAGGGCAGCCCACTAAGGTAGGGTTCCAATACCAACTGAAAATATTCAAAGCACATGCCAATGCCGAGGCTGGCCCGCTCAGCTTTGGTCTGGTGACTGAAACGCTTCTCCACCTCTTCTAGCTTGGTTACACCTTCCGTGATGGCGTTATAGAGCACCTTCCCGTGCTCGGTGGGTACCATCTTGCGGGTACTCCGGTCAAATAGCTTGCGGCCGGTATAGGCTTCCAGCGAACCTAGCTGCACGCTGACGCCGGGTTGAGAAATGAACAGTCGGTTTGCCGCTGCCGTCAACGATCCAGTCTCATAGATAGCTTTAAAGGTCCGAAACCACTCCAGATTTACCATACTGCTTGCGATTATTGCTATGATGAAAAGCTGTAATTTCTTCGTGCTTTATTTAGCGTTCGGGCTGGAGACTGTGCTCTTCATTCGCCGGTGCGCATCCCCTCAACTTTTCCACGCTGCCCCAGCCAACTGTCTAAAAATGGCTTTCGCGGAACATTCTGCTGGTGGCCCCGAGGTTCCCAATAACTTAGGGCGTACCCGGCAACTGATGCTATTAAAGTAATAATAGCAACCTATTACTTGGAATATTTTATTATTAGGTGCGGCTCCAGTTCATTTGTGGCAGCATTTAACTCTTACTTTGAAATGGATAAAATTCTCATCGTCAACGCGGCTACTAAATTCGAGTCCGCGGGCGCGCAGTTAAATGGGTTGTTAGTTAATTGGGACCAAACGTACTTCCAGCAAAGAGGCTACGAGGTGCAGCTAGTGAATGTGAACGACCCCCACGACTTCGACGAGGAGGTGGCTAAGTTTATTTGGGCCGACCTGATTATTTACCATACCCCCGTGTGGTGGTTTATGTTGCCATTCCCCTTTAAGGAATACCTCGACAAGATGCTTTCGGCGGGCTATAATAAGGGCATGTATACTGGCGACGGCCGAAGCCGGAGCCATCTGAATCCTAAGCTAGGCTACGGTACCGGCGGCCAGCTACAAGGCCGTAAATATCTGCTAACCACTACTTGGAATGCGCCTGAGGAAGCTTTTCTCGTGGAAGGCGAATTGTTCTATCCGCACGATGTGGACGGCGGCGTGATGTGCGGGTTCCACGCCATGAACAAGTTCATTGGCCTAGCCCCAGTGGAGAGCTTTCACCTGTTCGACGTGATGAAAAGCCCGGACATTATTGCGTACGAGCAATCCTACCTCGCGCATTTAAATAAAGTCGTCCTGGAACTGGCCGTTTAAGAGGATGTTTGCGTTAGTAAGCTTGCTAGATGCAGTGAAAGCAGTATAGCTCAGAAGTGCCCCAACCGAAGCGGGCGGTGGGCTGAACGTGTTGCCCACGTGTATCAGCACCAAAAACGCCACCAGCCCTAGCAGGCCGTAACGCCCCACGCGGTTGCGGGCCACGGTGCGCCGCGCGTAGAGCCATAGGCCCGCGCCTAGCAGCGCAAATTTGACCACTTGCGTAATCGCCGCATAGTTCCACAGCCCGAAGCCAAAATGGGGCGAAGGACCGGGATAAAGCGATAAATTGGGCACGTGCACCACCAAATCGAGCAGCCAGTGGCTAGGGACCAGTAGCCCGACCAGCACTGCGCCGCGCCCATTGCGCCGCAGCAGACAGTAAGCTAATCCCAGCAGCAGACCCGCCACCACCTCGCTTACCAAGCCGTGCGTGAAGGGGTAATGAACGAAATCAAAGGCGTTGCTCGCCGTGAAGTGCGGCACGATGCGCACGCGCTCTATGCCCAACAGCAGCAGTGTGGGCCACACCAAATCGGCGAGCTGAGTCGCCAGGAATAAAGTGCCCAGCGGTACGCGAGGCTGAAGGGTCTTGGCACCGAAGCCGACGCCGAAATGACCGAGAAACATGGGAAGTGAGGAAAAAGTGGTTGGAATACTGCATAAAGGTCCCGCTCCGTTCTGCTGACTTTGCTGACTATTTCTGCCTTTCGCATTGATCAAAAGCGAAATTCTGCGGGAAGCTATAGCTTCTTAGGCCTAGCTTTTTACATCGCTGGCTGCCGAGCAAATTTTTCGATGGCGGCGGGGTAACTGGCGTAAAAAAATTGACCAGGTTGCCATCGGGGTCGCGGAAGGTCGCCCAGGCACTCGGCCAGGCGCTGATAGTCGGCATCTACGTCGGCCACCCGAAACTCGATAATGGCGGTGCGGTTGGCGGCGGGGCTAGCCACCTGCTCACCGCCGAAAGGGGCCAGGGTGCTGGTGTAGCCGATGGCCAGGGTGCCCCCCACCGTGCGCAGCTCGGCAAAGCTGGGCGTGGCGCGGACTACCGGCTGGCCGCTTACGTGTTCATAAAAGTTGGCGATACGCTCGAAGTTGGCCAAAATAAGGCGAACGGAAGTGAAGTTCATAAGAAAAGCAGGAAAGTGATGGAAGCCGCAAAGCACGCGCCCCCTGACAGTCCTATGGCAGTCCTATGGCAGTCCGCCGCAACAGCTGCCAAAAAAATTACCCCCGGGGGGCAGGTTGATGCTGGCGAGGTAGTCGGCCAGCGAAAGGGGCGCCTGGTTAGTAAAGGGCAGTTCCGTCACCGCCAGGTGCTGCACCCGCGCCACCCGAAACTTGCGGTAGGCTTGCCGCAGCTGACACCAGCCCACCAAGTGCCAGGTGAAGTTGTAAAACACCAGCCCGATGGGCTTCACGCGGCGCTGGGTGCGGCAGCCTTGCTTATCGCAGTAGTCAAGCGCCAGCACCCGGCGGCCTGCTATCGCCAGCTGCACGGGCGCCAGGTACGTCAGGTGTCGCGCCTAATACTCCGGCACGTGCAGCCGGATGCCACTGGCCAGCTGCGCCAGGTGCTCTTGCGCCGGCCCGCGCAGCACGGCCCGCACCTTGTGCAGCGCCGCGGCTACGTGCGGCTGCACCGAGTGGTCGGCCAAGGTAGCGCCCAGGGCTGCGAGCAGCAGCGCGTTGGCTTCGTCGGCGGTGAAGTTCACCGGGAGGCAGCAAGTAGCCCTGCACCAGAAAATAGCCCCGCCCTGCCACCGTCTGGCCCACGCCGTCTGGCACGGGTGCAACCAGGAGTTCCACGCCGCCACCCGCTCCGAGCAACTGGTAGCCGAGACCTGCAAGCGCTTATTGATGAACGCCATCATCTGCTGGAACTACCTGCACCTCTCCCAGTAGCTGGCCCAGCTGCCACCCGGGCAGCAAGCCGCCGCGCTGGCCACGCTCTCGCCCTTCGCTGTGCTCTCCTGCCGCCACCTGAACCTGCGCGGCGAGTACAACTTCTCCGACCAGCCTTTGCCAGCCGAAGCCCCCTTTGACACGGACCTAATTGCGGCCTGGCAGCCGCCGAGCAAGCCCGCATAGACCCGAGCCGGAGGTTTTACCCTATTTGTTTAACAGCACCCAAAATTCGCAAGCGGTTAGCGCGGGAAAAATAGTGTTGTAGCGGCGGCTTTTTGAACTAGTTCAAAGGCTGCCGTTTGCTAAGTGGATACCTTTACCGCTGCACTGCTTGAGAAGAGCAGCCCTTTTTCTAGTAACTATATCCCATTACAGCCATGCTAAATACTACGCCAGGCGCTGAGGCGAAAGCATTTAGCATTGTACCCACCGGTCCGTTGAGGCTAGGGGTTTACGCCGCCGGGGAGCCAGAGCTCTTCGTGACGTCCGTGCTGGTGATGGGGCAAGAAGAAGCTATTCTGATTGATGCACAGTACACGCTGGCGGAAGCGGAAAAGGTGGTCGCCGAGTTACAGAAAAGCGGCAAAACCCTCCACTCGGCCTACATCAGCCACGGCGACCCAAATTATTATTTTGGCTTGCAGGCCATCAAGTCCGCCTACCCCCAGGTGGTCGTGTATGCCAGCGCGCCCACCGTTGCCCTTATTATGCGAACGGCGCAGCACGAGCTGGACTACTGGGGCCCGATAATGGGCCCAGCCATCGTCAGCAACATCATCCTGCCGCAGGTCCTTCAAACCGCTTTCCTAGAATTAGAAGGCCACCGGCTGGAAATCAAGGGCCTGGATGGGGCCCATTCCGATTATAGCTTCGTGTGGATACCAGATACGCAAGCCGTTGTGGGGGGGCGTCTGTTTAGCGGCCTGCACCTGTGGACCACTGACGTAGCCACCCCGGGCCGCAAAGCCGACTGGCACGCCAAGTTAGCCTTGATGGAATCGCTGCACCCATGCATCGTTGTGCCGGGCCATATGCTCGACAGCCAGGCACTGGATACCAGCAGTATTGCTTACACCAAACAGTACCTGACCGACTACGAAGCCGAATTCGCCAAGGCCCCCGACAGCGCCGCGTTGATTGCCGCCATGTAAGCTCGCTACCCCCAGGCCGGGCTCGTGGTAGGACTGGAAATCGGGGCTAAGGTGAACAAATGAGAAATTCAGTTTTAGCATGCGCAATACTTAAGCTATGTCTGCTGCCTGGGCGTCGTCCTTGCCCATCCCGATCTACTCCCTAGCGCAGTGCAATGAGCAGGGCCAGGAGCACTTCTATATAGTATCCGCTAGCGAGGCGGGACCAATGTTACGGGCCGAGTTTTTGACCCCACACCGCAAGAACTTCTACTTTCTGGTGCTGATGCGGCAGGGCAGTGGGCGGCATTGGGTCGATATGCGCCCCTACCCCCACCAAGCCAACACGCTCTACTTCACAGCCCCGCTCCAAGTGAGTTTGCTAGAGCAGGAAATGCCCTTTGACGGCCTTGCGCTGGGCTTTACGGCCGAATTTCTGGGGCTTGACCAGCCGGCCGGCTTCGCGCCGCTGCCGCTGCTCAGCCCTGCGGCCGGTGGCCACGCCTTGCGCCTGCCGGTCACCGAGGTAACTTTTCTCGACGCCGTGCTGGCTCATATGCTGGCCGAGTATCGGCAGCAGCGGCCTTGGTACCTCGACATGCTGCGGGCCAGCCTGCGCACGGTGCTCATTCGCCTGAGTCGCCTCCACCAAGAGCAAAGTGATCCGCTACCCGTCCCAGAACCTACTTTATTGGCGCAGTTCACCACCCTGGTCGAAGCCCACTATACTACCCACCACCAGGTGGCCCAGTACGCCAAGTTGCTGTGCCGGAGCCCCGGCTACCTAAATGAGCGAGTACGCCAGCTAAGTGGGCAGCCGGCCCTGGCCCACATTCAGGCCCGGCTGGTGCTCGAAGCCAAGCGTTACCTGTTTCACACCCGCCTGAGCGTGGCCGAAATCAGCTTTGCCCTGGGCTTCGGCGATCCGTCGTACTTCGGGCGCTTCTTTCGGCGCGACACCGGGCTCTCGCCGGCCGCCTACCGGGCGGCGACCGTCGAAATGTACCAGTTAAACGCGGCTCCCTCCTAATAGGGGAGTGGAGCGGGTGTCGAATTTTGCGACTCCTTATTCCCGTTTCGTATGATGGCGCTTCGTCCCACCGCCTTCGCCCTGTGCCTGGCTCTGTCCACCGCCCTAGCTGCGCCCGCCTCTGGGCAGCACGCGGGGCCGACCGTGCTGAAACCTCACTTGCTTCGACAGGGCGTGTACTGGGTGGCCGGAGGTGGCTCCAACACGGGCTTTGTGATTGGCAAGCAGGGCGTGGTGATTATTGACGCCCAGCAAACCGCCGCCGATGCCCGCCAGGTGCTGGCCGAGATTGCCAAGCTGACGCCCAACCGGCTCAGCGCCGTGGTGGTGACCCACGCTGACCCCGACCACGTCGGCGGCCTGCCGGCCTACCCGGCCGGCACAACCATTATCGCGCAGGAGAACACTCCGGGTATTATCCGGGCCAGCGCCGCCGATACCAGCGGCGGGCGCCAGTACGGGCGGCTCTACCAACCATTAGTAGGTTTTTTGCCCACGCGCACCATCGGTAGCCAGGAAACGCTGGTGCTCAACGGCATGCGTCTGCTGCTGCTGCACGCGGGGCCGGGGCACAGCAGCGCCGACCTGGTCGTGTATCTGCCCGACCAGCGCATCGTCTTCGCCGGCGACCTCATCACCACCGTGGGGCCCTACCCGGTCATTCACCGCGGCGGGTCGTCGCTCGGCTGGCTCGCGTTTATGAAGGCCATCCTGGCGCTCGGCGCCGATACTTACGTAGGCGGCCACGGCCCCCTCGAAACGAAAGCCCAGCTGCAAGCCCGGCTACGCGCCGCCGAGGAGCGCCGGGCGCAGGTAAAGAAGTTGGTGGACGCGCACAAAAGCCTGGCCGAAGTCAAGCAGGCGCTGCCGGAAAAGCTCAGCAGTCCGCTGTTTCCCGGATTCACCGAAACTATTTACCAGGAACTCACCCAGGGCTACCCACCCGCCAGCCGCCCTTGGGACAATCTCGTGCATCCGTAGGCAGCGCGGCGATTCTAACGACTAAAAAAAGCTTTCCCCCAACCCAACTCCGTTTGTTTATGGCTTCCCAACACCTTGTTATTACTGGAGCTACCGGCCACATCGGCTCTCAGCTGGTACACGCCCTGCTCGCCCAGGGCCACCGCGTCACGGCAGTGGCCCGCCCCAGCCAGCGCCTCGACGCCCTCACCCAGGCCGGGGCCCAAGCCGCCGCCGGCGACCTACTCGATGGGGACTTTCTTACCCGCACCCTGCGCGGGGCGGATGCCGCTTTCCTGATGGTGCCACCCGATGTGAAAGCCGCCGACGTGCTGGCCCACCACGAGGAGGTAAACGTTAGCCTCGCGCAGGCCGTGCAGGCGGCAGGGCTGCGCCGGGCCGTGAACCTGAGCAGCGTGCTCTCGGACCAGTCCGCCAGCAACGGCCCGGCTTTCCGGCGGCAGGAAGAACGTCTCAACGGCCTCGCGGGCCTGCAGGTAGCCCACCTGCGCCCAGCTTATTTCATGGACAACCTGCTGGCCCAGATTAATTTAATTAAGCGCATGGGCAGCGCCGGCTCAGCCACGCGCCCCGGTGTGCGTCTGCCGATGGTGGCTACCAAAGATATTGCTACCAAAGCCGCTGAGTTGCTCGGTGCCGATAGCTTTGAGAATCATTCGGCGCACTACCTGCTAGGCCCGCGCGACTACTCGATGCAGGAAGCCACGGCCATCCTGGGCCAGGCTATTGGCCAGCCGGAACTGCGCTACGTGCAATTCAGCTACGACCAGGCCCGCCAGGGCCTGCTGCAAACCGGAATGAGCGAGAGCATGGTTAACCTTATGGAAGGCATGGTACGGGCCGGCAACGAAAATCGGGAGGTGAAGCCCAGCGTGCGGACTCCCGCCAGCACCACGCCCACCACGCTCGAAGAATTTGCCCAAACCATGTTTGTGCCCGCTTTCCAACAAGCTAACTAGCGTGCGCCTCAAAAAGTGTGGGACAGCCAACCTCCCTAATTCGGGGTAGCCTGCCCCACACTTTCTACTGCGCGCAAAGAGCGTTTTCGGCGGCATCCCGGTTTTCGACCTTCGCCCGCGAAACCAGCGCGGATGGCCGCCCAGCTTGGCTGCCCCGCGCTTTTTGAGGCGCTTCTGCCAATGGGCCGGGCTTTCTGGCTCGTACCTAGGCAGCACATTTTTTGCCGACCCACCGCCCGGCCCTAAGCACGCCCATCTTATGCCGGTATCTTGCTTGAAAAGTCTGCTGTTCGCAGCCCTGGCCTATCTGCCCACTCTAGCTGCTCAGGCGCAGGCACCGCTTAGTGGCCGCGTGGTGGATGCCGCTACCGGCCAGCCGCTGCCCCAAACCACCGTTCGCTTTGATGGCCAGGCCGGCGGCACCAACAGCGACGCCGCCGGCCGCTTCCAACTCGCACCGCCCGCCGACTTAGCCAGTGCCCGCCTCGTTTTTTCGTACCTGGGCTACCAGTCGCAAATCGTACCTGCCCAGCAGCTCGGCCCCGTTATTAAGCTCGAAAAGATACCCTATCAAATTGGGGAAGTGCTGATTACCTCCGAAAGCATCCGTAAGCTTCTGTTGAAAAAATGGAAAGTTGACGAAAGCTCGATTGCTACCGTAGCTACTCATGCGCTAAATAACCTACAAAAAGCGGACCCCGTCAAGGCCGAGAAATTACGCAAAAGGCTGGGCCTTCTTCGCTCCGTAACGAAGCTGGCCCGCATCGTTTTTCTGGCCGATGGCACGGTGAAAGTAAAGCTCTTGCTATTTGGCGGTAGTGGAAAATGGAAACTGGACGAAGCGCAACGCTCTCTACAGCTCATTAGCCCCAAGGGCGAAAATCACAAATTGACGGTAGTCGAATTAACTGTCAATCGGTTAGTGCTGCATGACAAGGCTAACCCTGATTGGCAAAACGAGGTTTACGTGCCTGCGGACTGACGCCGCTGCCTTCAATGAAAGTGGTTGCAGTCCCTTATCGGCCGGGTGGCGTAGTCGGTGCGTACTCGTAACGGCTTATGTCTTAGCAATATTTGGGTTACCTAGAGCAGATCTCAGGTTAGTGTACGGGGTAACCACAGTGGTCAAACCAGTTTATAGCGTCTTGTTCAGTTATCCAGTTGGTGGCAGCTTGGATGACACTTTCCAGCGTCTCTCAGGTACGGGCCTGGGCCGTGCGCAACCAGGTTTTGAGCTTGCTGAAGGCCAACTCGATGAAGTTGAAATCGGGCGAATAGGGCGGCAGGTAGCGCAGCCGCGCCCCACGAGCTTCAACTACTTCGGCCAAACCGGCCACCTTGTGGGGCGGCAGGCTGTCAAGCACGACGACATCGCCGGGCCGCAACGTGGGGCGAGCACCTGGTCAAGATAGGCGGCAAACACGTCGCCGTTGACGGCCCCGCTCACGGTCATGGCTGCTTGCAGGCCGTGCGGGGTCAGCGCCGCCACTAGCGTCACATTCGGCCCGCCGTGCAGTGGCGTGGCCTGCGGGGCGCGTTGCCCGCCTTCGGCGCGGGCGTAGCGGCGGCGATAGGTCAGGTTGGTGCTGGGTCCACGAACTTAAAACACGTAGAATCTTCGCTTTGCACGGCTTCGAGAAAGGCAGCCCGCAAGGCCCTCACGCGTTCGGCATCGCGCTCGGCGGCGTGGACGCTCTTTTTTCTGCGCCAATCCAGCGCTTGCACCGCCCGCAAAAGCGCGGTCTGGCTCATGGCCGGGCCGCCGATGGCGGCCAATCAGACGCACAGTTCGGCCAGCGTAGCATCGGGTTCTTGGCGCAAGCAGGCCACCAGTTGCACCTGGTCCGCCGCGTTGAGCACTGGTGCCGGGCCGCTACGTGGCGGCAAAGCGCCCAAGGAACCGCTTGTGCACTGGCGTCGGCGCAACTTGCGTACAAACGAATCTGACACGTTGAACTGGGCGGCCACTTCGCCAATCGTGCGGCCGCCTTGCTGGCAAGCAGCCGCCACCCGTTCACGCAAGTCAGTGGAATAGGCTTTCATCAATTCAAGGTACAATAGAACCTGTACACAAACCTAGAAACCGCTCTAGAGCCTGTTATGAACTTGCGGCGTGTCGGGCGAGCATGATGCAGGCGAAGACGACGAAATGGAGTTGCTGCAAGCTGACGCTGAGTCGCTCGTAGT